>JANPGT010000202.1:0-3524 GCA_031424135.1 Chitinophagaceae bacterium | reverse complement strand
ATATACCGGGCAGGCAGGTGAATGGGCGCCGGGCAGGTAGCCGGTACTCATCAGGAATTCATTTACAATCTCACCGCCGGTAAAGCGGAAAGTCTGTTTGAATAACTTCACCCATTCTTCTTTTGTTTTGGGATGATGCAGGTCCAGCCATTTTTTAAACGAGCCGTGTTCTTTCTGAATGGTTTTAATGCATTTAGCATTGTGTACGGCGGCATGCACTTTCAGCCGGTTGCGGATAATGCCCGCATCCAGCAGCAGGCTGGCTATTTTTTTATCTGAATAGCGGGCTACCTTTTCAATATTAAACCCATCGTAGGCTTTAAAGAAATTGTCTTTCTTGTTGAGGATGGTAGTCCAGCTAAGCCCCGCCTGGTTGATTTCCAGCACCAGCCTGGCAAATAACAAATTATCATCTTCAATGGGGAATCCGTATTCAGTATTGTGGTAGTGGACATGCACATTGTCTTTTTCCATCCTTGTTACCACGGCGCAATAGCCTGTTAATGTTTCCATGCGGTAAAAATAGAAAACTCGTGCTGTATTTGGAAATTAAGGCTTGCGTTTACCCGCCCGCCACATTCCGCCTGTAGCCGATGGCGGCAGTCTTCATATACCACCTGATTTTTAATATTGCGGGCAACAATATCAATAGCAGGAAGCCTGCTGCCAGCAGCCTGTTCTGTCGTTGATTGTTGAACAGGTAATTCCACCAGATGTTGACATATTCCCATTTATCGCTGATTGAAGTTTTAAGATCCTGCCACCAGACAGGCACTTTTTCTGCCTGAGATGAGATAGGAAGTTCGGGAGAATCAAGGTTTAAAAACTGGATTTTTGAGGGTCTCGGATTGGCAAAAATGTACAGGTCGTCATCTACCAATGCGTACCGTTTAATATCGTATATCATTGTTTGGTTAATCAACCCAAGAATACTGCTGTACTTAGTCTCAATCCCAAAACTTATTTTCAAAACAGACATTGTATCGTTCAAAAATTGCAGACGTTCAATTTCGCGTTTTATAAAAAGATATTTTGCGTTGGCTAAATACGCTGACCTTTCATCCCAGTCAACATCGTCTACATCTATAGTTACCATCTTTTTATTTTTAGCCGCATCATAAACCATTTGAATGGGAAATTTTTCAAAATACTTTGAATCATTCGCTACCGCAGGCAGGTTTATACGTATAACTTTTTGATTAGCTGGTTCTGAAGGCCCCCGGAAAAAAAGCAACACAGGCAACCCAATCAGACTGATAATACCCGGCACATAATGTATTTTTTTCTCTCTCATTTTACTGTGATGGCGAAAGCCTGCATTTCCACAAAAAAGGGAACTGCGCATGTTAATTTGGCGGCTGTGCGAATTTTTAACCGCTTAAATCTTTTACTTTGCAATATCATATTAACCGGTAAAATCTATCAACATGAAAAAATTACTCAGCTTATCGCTTGCACTCTTTGTATTGCTGGCGGCCAATGCACAAATACCCGATGCGGTTACCAAGGCCGCCAGTACCAGCACGGCTGCCGCCAATGCCGGCAAATTGCTTACCCAGTTTGCAGGGGCACTTAAAACCACTTCTTTGTTAAGCTCATTTGCGGGTCAGAAAGCTGGCTGGCTGGCCAAAGCCGGCAAAGTAGCCGATGCGGTTGGCATGGCACAAAGCGTGGCCTCATTGGCAGGTGGTATTAAACCCGAGATGTTTAAAACTGGCTTCAATGTAAGCAGCCTGATTTCATCTGCCGCTACGGTGAAGACCCTGGCAGGTGCGGGCGGGTTGCTGAAAAACCTTTCTGGCGGGCTAAAACCAGAAGCCATGGTAAGCGGTTGGGCCACCCAAAAACCAGCCTGGGAAACAGCATTGGGATTGTTGAAATAAGGAATATTCACTCTACAACTCAGGCAAATATAAATACAATAAAACCCTCCCGGCAGCAGGAGGGTTTTATTGTATTTAATGCTTACCGGATTGGCTGTTTCCTACACTGTATTTTTTTGCTTCGCCTTTTTCATACTCATCTTTTCCAGCAGCCAGTGCGGATAAGCAGCTGCATCTTCTGCATCATATATTTGTACATTTTGCGCAGCATCGGGCTTAATTAAATCAGCCTGGCTGCAATGGAGAATTTTTGCAGCTGTCTGTACGCCGGAATAACCCGCACCGGCCACTCCATGCGACAAAATACTGGCACCACATAAATAGAGGTTTTCAATTTCGCTGCCGGCTTTAAAAGCAAAAGGGCCGGTTTGCCGGAAACTTTTTTCGGTACCATATACAGATCCGTTGGTGGACCGGATATACCATTCGTTGGTCATAGGCGTTCCCAGCTGCTGCTGCACAATTTTACTGCTGATACCCGGCAATACCTTCTCCAGGCTGTTTATGATTTTCTGTGTCAGCCGTTCTTTGAATTTTATATAGGCTGCCGAATGCGCGTTACCTTCGTCTTTAAACTGCTGGAAAGCTGCATAACTGATGTAAGTTATGGCTTCAATGGTATGAAACCTGCCATCAAAACTGGCAGGGTCTTTCAGTGTAGTGCAGCTGATAAATACGCCCGGGAATTCTTCTCCTTCTGCAATATCCGTTTTCATCATTTCCGGGTATAACTCGTCCATATCCCTGTTGGGCATTAACCAAATATTGCCTGAATCCAACCCCGCTTTACGCACATCCATATCCACGGTTAAAAACAGCATGAGTGAAGTGCAGGAATATTTTGCCGCGGAAAGCTTTTTCAATAATTTATTACCCAGGTGTTGGGTACCCACCAGGTCTATATAGGTTTTGCCTGGGTCTGCATTGGAAACAATTCTCCTGGCATAGATTTTTTCACCGCTTTCCAGCTCCACACCGATGGCGCGTTTTTTTTTGTCACCTTCCAGCAAAATGCTTTTTACTGCCTGCCGGGTCCGCACTTCACCCCCATATTTTTTTATGGCATTGGTCATGGCTTTTACAATAGCGCCACCCCCACCCATTGGATAAAATCCGCCGTTGAAATAATGATCCATCACGGCGCAATGCAGGGGGAAGCTTGCCCTGGCGGGCGGCAAACCATGATCGCCGCATTGCACATTCAGCACCCTTCTTAACAGGGGATCTTTGATATGCCAGCCAATTACTTTTTGCAGGCTGAAAAGCGCATATTTCCCCAAATGACGCGTGCGCCAGGGGATGCTGATATTGTCCCACCATCCATTCATTTTGGGAATCAACTGTAGTTCACGGCTTACATCCCGGACGGTTTGCAGGTATTTAGCCAGGCCTTTCTTTTCTGCGGGAAAACGCTTGCAAAGCGCGGTGTACAGGGCATCAAAGCCAGCCGGCATATCAATGCGTTCATCGCCCAGCCAGCAATGTTCATAGGCAGCGGCATTCATCCTGAAAAAAACAAGATCATTGGCAATGCCCAGGCCCTCATACAATTCACTGGTGGATTCGCCTTTGCCCATTAAACCAATGTAATGAACGCCCGGGGTAAACCGGTGTCCTTCCAGGTAAAAACTATGACACCAG
>JANPGT010000201.1:0-2303 GCA_031424135.1 Chitinophagaceae bacterium | reverse complement strand
CTAAATAAAATAAAATTGCCGGTTTTTTGCCAGATTAAAAGAAATAAGTAGCTTGTGTCACAGTGACGCAATGAAAATTGCCAGCTTTCACTCACCAAAAAATACTTTATGCGATTGCCTGCCATCCAAACTTCCCTTTTTGGGGGACTACTGCTTTTCTCCCTTGCATCAATTGTTGCCTGGAGCAAACTCCCCTCAGCATCAACGCAGCAACTTATCAAACTGAAGTCAGCAGTTACAGATACCGGCTGGAAGCTGGTATTGGTAAAAAACACCAAAGGCCCTGAACTGGGTTATTCTTCTGCTTCGGGGGTAACCATCCTGCAATCGGGCGGCCTCTCATTCAAAGATTTGAATAAAAACGGCCAGCTGGACAAATATGAAGACTGGCGGTTGCCTGTAGACGAAAGGGCCAAAGACCTGGCAGCCAGGATGTCTGTAGACCAGATAGCCGGCCTGATGCTGTACAGCCGGCACCAGATGATCCCTTCTGCCCCCGGTGGTTTTTTCACCGGAACTTATGGGGGGAAGCCTTTTCCGGCCAGCGGAGCAGCCCCTTCCGACTTAAGCGATCAGCAAAAAGAATTTCTCACCAAAGATAACCTGCGGCACGTACTGGTTACCGTTATTAAAAGCCCGGAAGTAGCCGCACAATGGAATAACAATGAACAGGCATTGGTAGAAAGCCTGGGCCTGGGCATCCCGGCCAATAACAGTACCGACCCCCGGCATGGCACTGTAGCCAATGCAGAATTCAATGCAGGGGCAGGTGGTGCTATCTCTATGTGGCCCGGTTCACTGGGACTGGCAGCCAGTTTTGACCCCGCGCTGGTAGAACAGTTCGGTCATATTGCCGCTGCAGAATACCGTGCACTGGGCATTGCTACCGCGCTGTCTCCGCAGGTAGACATTGCTACTGACCCCCGCTGGAACCGTGTCAGCGGCACATTTGGTGAAGACCCGGCGCTTTCTGCAGCCATGGCAAGGGCTTATGTAGACGGATTTCAAACATCTGCCGGCAACAAAGAAATAGCTAACGGCTGGGGCTATACGAGCGTTAATGCTATGGTGAAACATTGGCCCGGTGGTGGCAGCGGCGAAGGCGGCAGGGATGCGCATTATGGCTTTGGCAAATACGCGGTATACCCGGGCAATAATTTTGCACAGCACCTTATTCCTTTTACGGAGGGTGCATTTAAACTGAAAGGCAAAACAAAGATGGCCTCCGCAGTAATGCCCTACTATACCATTTCGTTTAACCAGGATACAAAAAACCACGAGAACGTCGCCAATAACTACAATGCCTATATCATTACAGATCTGCTGCGCAAAAAATACGGTTACGATGGCGTGGTATGTACAGACTGGCTGGTAACCGGCGATGAAACCGCCATCGATGTATTTATCACCGGCAAATCATGGGGTGTAGAAAACCTGAGCATTGCGCAACGCCATTACAAAATACTGATGGCCGGGGTAGACCAGTTTGGTGGCAACAACGATGCTGGCCCGGTAATGGAAGCCTACCAGATGGGCGTTAAGGAACACGGTGAAGCGTTTATGCGTGCACGTTTTGAACAGTCTGCGGTAAGATTGTTAAGGAATATTTTCCGCACCGGTCTTTTTGAGAACCCCTACCTGGATGCAGCGGCCACCAAACAAACAGTAGGCAAACCAGATTTTATGGCAGCAGGTTATGCAGCGCAGCTGAAATCTATGGTATTGCTGAAAAACAAAGGCAACATACTTCCGTTGCAGAAAAATAAAACTGTTTACATCCCTAAAAAATTCACGCCGGCAGGCAGAAACTTCCTGGGTATGGAAACGCCCGAGAGCATGGAGTACCCAGTCAACATTAAAATCGTAAAAAAATATTTTAACGTTACAGATAACCCATCCGAAGCTGATTATGCGCTTGTAGTCATCAGCAGCCCCAATTCCGGCGGCGGGTACAGCAGCGCCGACGCAAAAGCAGGCGGCACCGGTTATGTACCTGTGAACCTGCAATACGGCGAATATACGGCTACAGATGCCCGTGACCCCAGCATTGCCGGTGGCGATCCGCTGGAAAAATTCACCAACCGCAGCTACAAGGGCAAAAGCGCAAAGGCCATTAACATCACCGACCTGGGTATGGTGAACGATACCTATGAAAAAATGAACGGCAAGCCGGTGATTGTATGCGTAAACCTGGCCAACCCCATGGTATTTGCAGAGTTTGAAAAAAACGCCCGGGCCATCGTGGCCAATTTTGGTGTGCAGGACCAGGCGGTACTCGAAATGTTAACAGGGAAAGCACAGCC
>JANPGT010000200.1:0-2039 GCA_031424135.1 Chitinophagaceae bacterium | reverse complement strand
CACGTCTCACGTCTCACGTCTCACGTCTCACGTCTCACGTCTCACGTCTCACGTCTCACCGAATATTCCCCTTCATCTCCTCAATCTGCTGCCTTGTGCCCAGTACAATTACCTTCATACCGTCTTCAATAATAATATCATCGGGGGGGTTGATAACAAATTTTCCATCCTTGTTTTTAATACCGATGCAATTGACACCTGTAATTTTCCAATTCATAATTTCACGCAGCGTTTTGTCTTTTATCTCTCCGGGCAGGTGATGATAAGGCACAGATTCCATATTGATACTCTCCCCTTCTTCACCTGACAGGTAATCAATAAATTCAATAACGTCCGGTTTGGAGACCAGGGTTGCCATATGTGTACCCCCAATACGGTCGGGCATAATTACACTGTCGGCCCCGGCTTTTTTCAACTTGGCGATGGAATTGGCATTGGCGGCTCGGCTGATGATCTGCACCGAACTGTTGAGTGCCCTGGCAGAAAGTACAATAAAAACATTGTCGGCATCTGTAGGCAGTGCAGATATCAGGGCCTTTGCGCGGTCAATACCTGCCCGTTTCAGGATTTCATCATCGGTGCCATCTCCCTGCAGGTATAACAGGTGCGGATCTTCCGACAGGTGGGTCTCTATCAGGTCTCCATCCCGCTCTATTACTACAAAAGGCAATCCGTGTACTTTAAGTGTCTGTGCTGCCTGCCGGCCATTGCGGCCATAGCCACATACAATTACATGGCCGTTCATTTTATCTATTGCGCCCATAAGCCTCCGGTATTTAAAAAATTTATTGATTTCGCCACTTACAATGTATTGGGTAATGCGGGTAAGTGCAAACGCAAAAGAACCCCAGCTGGTAATCAGCAACAGTACGGTAAACATGCGGCCGGCGGTGCTCAGCGGGCGTACTTCCGTAAAACCTGCGGTGGTAACAGAAATGGTGGTCATGTAAATAGCCTCCGTAAAGCTAAAATGCTCAATCAGCATATACCCAACTATACCTGCAGTAATAATAAAGTGCAGTATTACAAACGGCTGCAACAGGCGCCATAGTGAATTATTCACGCGTAGTAGTGGTTTTGGTAAATATAAAGAAAGCGCAGCAGAAAATAGTGGTGGCCCGTGCATACCATTCTGCAGCGCACCAAAGAAACAATCAGCCATGCCCTTTACCCACCATTAAATAACTGGCAGCATGCCGGCAAAACAGGTGTCCATATCATTTTGAGCGGTTACAGCAGGATCTGTAAATATTGTACCTTCAGGCCCGGCAATGCCGCAAAAAAAAATATCCAGTTGCGTGGGGATTCAATATGAAAGTCTTACACATCATCAATGCACTCACAAAAGGCGGCGCTGAACAGCTGCTGGTTAACACCCTTCCTCTTTTTGCTGAACAATCAACCACAACAGCATTGTTGCAGCTTTCCGGCAGGCATTCCGTACAGGCTTACGAAGACACGCTGAAAAGCCGGGGTGTTGAAGTCTATAGCCTGGGCAATGGATCTGTAAGAAATCCCTTTTTGATCTGGCGGCTGAAACGTTTCCTTGAAAATGCGCAGTTTGACATTGTGCATGTACATCTTTTTCCTTCACTTTACTGGGCATCACTTGCCTGCCGGCTACTGACCAAACCAACACCTGTTTTGATCTTTACCGAACACAGTACGCAGAACAAGCGCATCCATCAGCCATTATTCAAATATGCAGACCGCTTTATCTACCGGCGCTTCTGTACCGTTGTCGCGGTTTCGGAAAACATAAAAAAAATACTGGGCAAATGGCTCGGCCATGCAGTAAACATTGAGGTAATCACCAATGGTGTTTCCCTTACCGATATTAATAAGCGCTTAGCTTTTACCACAACGGAACTGCAATTATTCATCAACCAACCTGCCGGCAAATTTATTATGTTGATGGCAGCCCGTTTTATCTATCCGAAAGATCATGAAACGGTGCTGCAGGCGCTAACCCTGCTGCCGGAAAATTTTGAAGTAATCTTTGCAGGCGAAGGTGAAAACAGGCAACGAATGATGGCTTT
>JANPGT010000199.1:0-14410 GCA_031424135.1 Chitinophagaceae bacterium | reverse complement strand
CACCGATGGTTCGGCTATTACTATTTGAATACTTCAACAAACAACCACTGTTTCGATCCCCAGCAGCAAGCCCAGCTTTTTTATTTTAGCGGCAATATGCCCCGTACCCACCGCGCAATGGTGTGCGGGGCCATGACTATTCCACTGGTTCACAAATTTTCTTGCGCCGATACTGAATCTATAGCGGCTGTTGGTATTGCCAATTTCAAGTATCGGGCCGGCAACGGACGCACCCTCTGCTACCAGGAAAAATAATTTGCCGTTGTTTTCCACCACCGACAAACAGGTAACCGGTCCGTGCTTAACCGTCATTTCTACGGAGAGTCCATTGCCCACTTTACCATGGTACACTTTCAGCGGACGCACTTTGGTCTTGCCTTCCGCAATCCTCAGGTGCCCGGGGCCGTCATGCCCCATCAATACCACATCATCTGTGAAATCCATGGCATAATATTCTGTAAAAGATCCGCCGGCATTAAAGCTGTCCATGATTTTCATGGCCTGCACATTCTTTATTTCATACTCACCGGCTACGGGTGTGCCCCTTGCCGTTAGCAAAGAATTACCCAGTATAATAGACGCAATGGTGGCTTCATTTTCCGAACCCGGTGTTCCTTTATAGTAATAGGCCAAAGATCCCAACCCGTGCCTTTGCACCAACGCTTCCAATGCCAGCGATGTACACGCGGCTTTCTCCAGTTCAATGTCAGCACATTCAGGATCGACATCAAAAGCCTCCAGCAAGTATTGACACCTGCTTTTGATGTCAGTTGCGGGGACCTGCTTTCTTAATTCAGTAAGCTCATCCACCTCAATCATTTCTTCATGGCCGCCGAAGGTTGCCAGCTGCAGCGTAATATCTGTATAAATATCCAGCATGCCCGAATAGTAATGCCCCATGGTACCCAACCTGTTGTGTGCCATGGTATGCATCACTTTTGCCGCCTGTATCCACTCTTCAATTTCTGCCCAGCATTCAGGATCATTGTGCAGCATACCCGTTACCTCGTGGAACTGTATACCTGCCCGTTTAAACACATTGGCAATTTCCGGTACAGGGCAGGCGGAGCACCAGGAAAGCCATTCGCCCGTCATAGCAGTACGATCTGTAAGTGCATTAAACGATGCGTAATTAATAGCAGCTTCAGGAGCAAGATTTAATATGATTACAGGCACTTTGGCCCGCTGCACCACGGGCAGTACGGTAGAAGACAATGCATAAGTGGTTACGTAGAGCAAGATAATGTCTACATCTGCCTGCCGGAAAGTATGGCCTGCTTCCATTGCTTTTTGGGGGGTATCAATCAGTCCCAGGTTCACCACTTCTTCACCAAATGCTGTAACACGGTTGCTGACCACCGTCACATAAGACTCCAGCTTTTCCTTTAAACCGGTGAACTGTTCCCAATATGCTTCCAGCCCGATACCGAAAAGCCCGACTTTCAGGTTGAATTTTTTGTCTGTCATATGTTATACCGGTGTACCCGGCATTGTAATATTAAGTATTTAGCAGAGCTGCACAAAATGAAGGCGTTGCTTCGCGATTTTTCTTGCTACGGTGTATTTACTTTTGGATTGACCCATGCTTGTATCAGCGTGACGGATAAATATGCTGCCTGGCATTATTTGCTGCCCGGCACTAATATTTTATCCAACCGGACAAACTGTACGCTCACCGGCCCCAGTAAACCGGAAACCCTCAGCAAATTTTCTGCATCCGGCGTTTCATATTTAACCACATTGGTTTTGGTGCGTCTTTGTTCAACAGGGAGTTTACTATCACCTATCAAACGGTTAGGCCATAAATTGGTGACTTCAATTTCCAGCTGGTTATTGCCAGCCTTAATAAACTGGCTGATATCAAACTGGAAAGGCGCACTCCATTTAACAGGTAAACCATGCCCGTTGATGGTGATAGCTGCCATCTCCAGTACATTGCCCAGATCCAGTATGGCTTTGGCACCCGTAAGATTTTTTTTGCCAATAACAAATGTTTTTTTGTAAGTAGCGGTACCTGAATAGTATTTTACGCCCGGCTCCTCAAATGCAGTCCAGGATTTCAATGAATCAACCGACAGTGCAGCGGGGCCACCCCAGGCAGTATCAAAATGAAGTTCCCACTTACCGGTAACAGGTATAGCTGTATTGTAGGCCGTCAGGCTGCGTTTCGTAGTTTTGCCGTCAGACCAATTGAAACTATAATTGCCCGGTTCAAACAGAGTATATGAAACAGCATTGCCTGTTTTGCTGATGTCAATAAAAGCTTTGTCTGCATTGGTAAATTGGTTACCAGGGAAAATCGTCTTTCCGTCCTTCACCAACTGTATGATATGCGGTCCGCGTTTGGCCTTCCGGAATATGATAAACCTTGATCCTTCAGGCTCCAGGGCAAGCGGCACGATGGTGTGACCGTTTTCTTCCCTATAGACCAGTATTTCTTTTGTCTCACCGGTCATAGGATCCCACAACTCAGGTATTTTGCCGGTTACACGAAAACTGCATTCCACCTGTTCATACCGGTTGGGCAGGTTGGTAAGGTAACGGAACTCAAAATCATTGATACCTTTTCTGCCAAACCTGTTGGCCACAAAATAGATATCCATGTCTTTGCTGTTGCGGTGGATATAGTCAATACCGGTATTCTGTTGCGTACTGATGAATGAAAGATCGGGCTGCACGTTCATATCTTTCAATACAACGTTCACGGCTTTGCCAAAAATTACTTTACCCTTGCCGTAAGTATTTTCTGTATTGCTGAAGCCATCAATAGATCCCCACATGCGATCTGCAATGGCCTTTAATTCAATATCCCCTTGTGGAAACCCGGTAAGACTGCTGGTTTTTACCGGCCTGGGCGCTATAATGGTTAGTCCGGCTTTCACCATTATTTCCAGTTTGCGCAATACTTCCAGGTCGATGGCTTTTTCTGCGGGAAGCACCAGTAAACGATAGCTCATGCCATCGGGGAAAACAAGCGCGTTGTTTTTTACTATAGCATTTTTCACCAGGGCATCTTTAGAGCATTTATCCCAATCATATCCAAAGGCCAGGTCTTTCACTTCTTCTTTCAGGAAAACAAAATTGGGTACATCATCTCCATAGTAATACAGTACGTCTGCTACAAACAATCCCTGCGATAAAAGATAGCTGCACCTGTTGAGGTAACTGGTAAAATCACCTGCCTGTTTCCACCAGGTAACATTTGGGTTGAGGTGGGTGCCCGCAAAATATTCATTACCGGGCAAGCCGAATTCTTTTGGTGATGAGGTAAAGGTGTGCCATACAATACGGTTTACTCCTGAACAAAAAACGCGGTCGATATTCGTCTTAAGATCTTTTGGTGCCCGCTCCCATTGTGGCCCTATGGACGTAGGCCCTTCTGCGGCTACATATCTTTTTCCATTGGTATGCGCGGTGCTGGCACTTTGCTTTACTGCCAGCCGCTCATCGTCTTTAATGCGGTGCGTATTGGCAGTAGCCCAGAATTCTCCCTGCGGAAAATCGCTGATGGCCATTACCTTCAATGCGTCTACTGGTGCAGAATGTGGTCCGCCAGACTCCGGATGAACACCCATACCATGCTGATGCGCCAGGTTGCTGAACAACTGGTAATGATTGGCGGCAATGCAATCGCCAATGGTTTTACGGTAGTCCTGCAGAAACCGGTCCGACTGATCCACCGTTTCCACTACCCTGCCGGCCAGTACGGGCAACCAGGGTTGAATATCATAACCACGGAATTTTTTGAATTCAGCGGCAAAATTATTTGTCCAGCCCACGCTGCCCATCTCCCAGCTGTCTGTCTGTAAAAAATGTACGCTGTTGCCAACGGATTGCGCGGTGTTGATCAATGGAAGAATGACATCGTCGCTGAATTTCTTAAATGCGTCCGGATTTAAATGATCCAATGAAAGACCTTCCCAGCCATCACTATTGGTAGAAGTAACGGCACCGGTGCAGGTCCATCCAAAACGGATAACAGTCCATTCACCTTCTGGCGCATCCCAGTTTAATTGCCCGTTTGAAAATTTATCAGAAAGATCAATGATGTCTGCTTTTTTTATGCCCGCCGTTTTTACAGCATCGTCATATTCTTCGCGCAATTTATACAGCGGGTAAGTGCCTTTAAATCCAAAATCTTTATTAAAGGATTTAATGCTCCAGTTTTTGATGGCGCTGTCTTTTAAAGGAAAATTGGCTGCCGGTTTTTTAAAGGCCTGCACAGTAATATCCTGGTACAGCAGTTTTGTTGCAGGTTGCGGCAATGCCAACTGAATTTTTCTGCCACCCTGGATGCTGGTGTCTGTGTAAACAATCTTTTTCAAAGCCAGTTCAGGCGTAATACCTGGTCCGCCGGGATTCCAGCCGCTCTGTACATTTACGCTCAGTTCTATACCCACCCGCTGCGCTTCTTTCACTGCGTGTTGGTATAGTTCCATCCAGGCAGCACTCATGAACACGGGTCCCGCAGCTGTTTTTTTTGCTACCACATAGTTGGAGCTGCCGGCATCTACTATGGAAGCGCCACCATAGCCTTTGGCTTTCATCTGTTCAAGGTCGCGGGTAATAGAAGCTTTGGTAGCCATACTGTTCAGCCACCACCAGTAACAGCGCAATCTTGCTTCTGCCGGAGGTGTTGCGAAACCTTTGCTGAGGAGCGAATAACCTATTGTATCGGAAGTCTGCAATGAGTAGTTCAGCTTTTGCGCTGAAGCCACCAAAACACCTGAAAGCGCGAACGTAAGACCTACCTGTTTGAACATAGCCATGTTATTGGAAATGAAAAATAGCACACGGATGACACGCATTTGCATCTTGAAAAGCCTGTACCTAGTTGCTGTTGGTGAAAACACCAATAGCGGCGACAACCTTTTGCAGGCAAAAATAGAACACGGATGACACGCCTGACCGACCATTCGGGCGGGACTGAACGGATTTGCATCTTACAAAACAATTGAGCTTTTTCCATCGCAGGTCGGTGTCTCAACGACCGGATTCAATTACACTATTATTGGTGAAACCGACCAGGGTAAAAAAATCCGCACTTATCCGTTCAATCTGTGTCATCCGTGTTCCTATCACATCGAAGATGTGCATTAACCCAAAGACGCTTACCAACCCGGATTCTGATCAAGCTTCACGTCTTTATTGGCATCAATCACCAGCTGTGGTATCGGCCAAAGATTATATTTAAAGGTCAATGTTGCCTGGGCTTCCGGCCAGAACGCATATTTTTTAATACGGTCAACTGCGATGGTACCGCCCATGCGCAATAATGTATTCCAGCGGCATTCTTCGTATACCAGTTCGCGGGTACGTTCATCCAGTATGGTATTGAAATTATCATCCATGTCTGCGGCTGTTACCAGGTAAGAACAATTGGCACGGCTGCGCAGCAAATTAATATCTGCAGCTGCACCTGCTTTGTCACCGCTGCGCTGTTTGGCTTCTGCGCGCAGCAAAATGGTTTCGGGCAGGCGGATAAAATAATCATCGCGGAACAAATTACTCAGGTTTTCACCATCGGCTACGCCTGTGTATTTGTCAGTAGCAATCTTGCAGGATACCGGGTAATCCAGGCTCTGGTTATCTTTATTGTTGTACAATACAGACCAGGGAACGGGAATGCCGTAATAAGGCGAAGTTGTAACATTACCTAAAAATATCCGGCGGAAAACGATATCTGTATTTCTCATATCATCTGTCCATTTATCAGCATAGATTGAGTCCCTGGTATACATGGTGGGGGTAATCTGAGAGATGCCGCGGCCACCCACGTCTGCCAGAGTTCCTGCCAGGTGTGCCGGTGCGCCATTGCGGAATACGGGGCCGTAGGTACGTGAGTAAGGCAGCTTTGAGCGGGGATCTTCTGCACGGTAAGCGGCGTAGTCAATCTGTATGGCCCATATACATTCTTTGTTGCCATCCTGGTAATTCACATTGTTTTCCTGGAAAAGATCCCAGTATACATTGCCCTGTGCTTCTGTTTTGCGGGCGCCATAACGGGCTTTCATCAGCGCAAATGTACCACCGTCAATTACCTTGTTGCCGTATGCAATGGATTGTGTAAAGGCAGCCTGCGCTTCTGCAGCTTTGCCATCAGCGGCCAATTGCGTACCAAGTGCCAGGTAAAGTTCGCAAAGATTGTGCTGTGCGGCACCTTTTACCAGTCTACCGCCGGCGGGCGTAACATCTGGCAATGCAGTTTCTACAGAAAGCAGTTCAGTGATTGCATATTGGTAGGTTTCTACCCTTGTGCTGCGTTTATAATCGTACCGGGCTGTTTTGGCGATATCTGTTACAATGGGTACACCACCAAACAACTCGCCCAGGTTACGGTAAGCAAAGGCGCGGAAAAACTTAGCCTGCGCTACCGTGTAGGCTTTTTCTGATGCAGAAGACCAGCTGATATTGGGCAAGTCTGCACTGTAAATGGCCAGGTTGGCTTTGGCGATGATCTGGTACCATGCACTGAATGCCCTATAGAAGTTATCGTTATTGGCATTAATAGTACCATAATTATTGAACGTGTTTCCGCGGCGGATACTGGGTACATCAAACATATCAGTACCATTACCACGAAAAACAAAAATCCAGTTGGCCTCTGCAGGATTGGCCCAGATATCCCTGAGCTGCGAATAAATGGCCACCACCGCCTGGTCTATCTGTGCCGAGGTGGAGAAAATATTATCTACCGTATAAAATGTTTCCGGTGTGGTCTGCAGAAATTTATCATCCACCTTCCTGCAACCCACCGCACTTAATAAGAGAACGGCTATAAATATGCTGATTTTATTATTGTACTGTTTCATTTCAATCTTGTTTAATGACTTAAAAACTAAAATTGGCGCCCAGTGAAATACTGGTAGGTACCGGAAAAGTATTTGACTGCACCGTAGTACCGGTTTCAGGATCGCCCCCTACCCATTTGGTAATGGTAGCCAGGTTCCTGGCGGCTGCAAATACCCTTACCACGTTTACATTGTTCTTTTTGAACCATGCTGAATTAATGGAATAGGAAAGCGACACATCCTGTATACGTACAAAAGCCTGCGACTGCAATCCCAGGAAACGGCTGTCTCCGGAGAAATAAGCAGAAGGATACACATTGCTGGCGTTGGTGGTTGTCCAATAAGGTTTGGCAATGGTATTGTCATTAAAGCGACCGGTGCCGGAGGTCATGTAAGCGGCAGTATTGCTTCTCAGGTACCTGTCGTTGCCACCAAATATGCCAGCCACCATCAGGTAGAGTTCAAAGTTTTTGTACCTCACGGTATTGCTCAGGTTCAACCTGAAATTTTCTTTGTTGTATCCCAGGATCGTTCTGTCGCTGGCATCAATTTTTGCATCTTTGTTCAGATCAATGTATTTAGGTGCACCTGGTGCGGCACCAGTCATGGTAATATAGGCTGCATCACCTGTTTGTACAATGCCATCCTGTTTGTAGCCATAGATAGCGCCCAGCGATTTGCCGATGAAAAAGTTGTTGGCAATATCATCGTCTTCTTTTCCATCTTTATTCTTGTCTTCCCTGTAGAGATGTGCCAGTATATTTGTATTCTTCCAGAAAGTAAGTGTTGAACCCCAGTTAAAGTCCTTCTGCTGAATGTTCACGGTTCTTACCGTAAGTTCCACTCCTTTATTGTTTACCTGCCCCAGTGAAGATAATTGGGTAGCAAAGCCCGTCATAATAGGAATTGTGCGCACAAATATCTGGTCGGTGGTTTTGGAAGCGTAATAGTCAACATCAACAAAGAGGCGGTTGGTTAACCAGGCGGATTCGAAACCAATATTGATGGCGGTGGTTTTTTCCCAGCCAAGGCTGGAGTTACCCAGTGTGTTTTGTACCAGGCCATAATTGATGGTTCCCTGTGCATTCGAAAATTCATACCTGGCATCGCCGGAAGCACTGTTTAATACCTGTGATAAGGTTGCGTAAGGGCTGAGCCCCTGGTTACCGTTTTGTCCCCATGAAAATTTAAGTTTCAAACTATTCAGCGGTTTGAATTTCTGCAGGAAGCCCTCGCTGGAGATTTTCCAGGCGGCGCCTATGGCTCCGAAATTGGCATACCGTTTATCTGCGCCAAAAACAGAAGCGCCATCGCGGCGGTAAGAACCGGTTAAGTAATATTTGTCGTTGTAAGAGTAATTAAGACGCGCCAGGTAACCCACGTTAGACCGTTCCTGGTTATCCTGGATAACTTTCTGCACGGTGGCCTTTGATAAACCGAAAATTCCCAGCGTAGTATTACCGTTGGCTGAAAAATTACTTCCGGTGGCATTGATGTCTTCATACTTCAGATGGTCTCTGGTGCCTACCAGCGTAGCATTCACGCGGTGGTTGCCAAAGCTGTTGTCGTAGGTAATGATATTATCCAGCACATAGCTATTGGTGGAACGGTTATCAAGATTACCATTGGCATTAGACAAAAGGCTTTGCACGGTTGCGGGGTCGTACCTGCCTGTTACGCCGGCACCTTCCCTGATATAATAATTCTCGTAGGTAAACGTGCCGCTCTGCCTTTTTTCAAAATTAGACTGCAGGTTGGCCCGGTAGCTAAGTCCTTTAATCCAGGGGATGCGTACCACTGCGTAGGTATTTAAGCGGAAAGTATTGTACACATCAATATTCTTTACCGTGCCATCGCTAACACCCCATAAAGGATTGATCAACGATTGCGTATAAGGATACTTTTCAAGATTGCCCAGGGAATCCCGGTACATTACACCATAAGGCGACATGATCTCTGCTGATCCCACATTGGCGGCATTACCTGAATAGTCCCTTTTTGAATAAGATGCGTCTACACCCAGCTCGAACCAGGAAGTAACTTTTGTATTGATCTTGCCCAGTACAGAAATGTGGTTGTATTTATCACCCACTACAATGCCTTTGCTGTTATCGTAAGAAGAAGACAGGTAATAGTTGGTATTCTGTGCTGCACCCGATACCGCCACCTGGTAGTTCTGGGTAACGCCGGTTTGTATTACCTTATCCAGCCATTCGGTCTCGCGGCCGGCATTCAGGTTGGCCAGCTCGCCCGCCTGTAGCCAGTTGGTACTGCCCGCAACATATTTATTACGGTCGTTTACCACGTCTATCCATGCTTTTCCTTTCAGCATCTCCGGCCTGTTTTGCCAGTTCTGTATACCGCCCGTAGTTCTGAAAGAAACCACCGGTTTGCCGGTTTTACCTTTTTTAGTGGTGATGGCAATGATGCCATTGGCCGACCTGGAGCCGTAGGCCGCAGCAGATACCGCGTCTTTCAATACATCGTAACTGGCTATATCATTTGGATTGATATCACTGATGGAGCCCAGGTAGATAATACCATCCAGCAATATCAGCGGATCATTAGAACCACTGATAGAACGCTGGCCGCGTATCTGGATGGCCGGTTGGCCGCCTGCAGTGTTCACCGCACCGATATTTAAGCCGGTTACATTACCCCTCAATGACTCAAGCGCATTCATATTGGGCAGCAGTGCCAGGGGAGAATTTTCCATTTTCACTGAAGACACTGCACCGGTGAAGTCTTTTCTTTTGGTGGTGCCATAGCCAATCACCACTATTTCATTCAGGTCTTTGGTGTCTTCCTTCAGCTGCACACTCAGGTTGGTGCGTCCGTTCACGGAGATTTCCTGTGTGGCAAATCCTACATAACTGATGACCAGCACGGCATCTGTATTCAGTACATTCAAAGAAAAACTGCCGTCTGTTTTGGTGACGGTACCATTATTGGTGCCTTTTTCCAGCACACTTACATCTGCAATGGGCTGGCCGGAACTATTGGTAACTTTACCGTTTACCACCACAAAAGCTGCTGTATTACCGGATTCGCCTGCTGCTATCACAATCAGGTTATTGCCGATGATTTTAAAAGAGAGCGGGGTGTTTTGCAGTAGTTTTTTCATTAGCTCCCCGGCAGGACTGTTTTCTACGCTGATGTTCACGTTCACCCCGGCTGGTAATACGCCATCGTTGTACAAAAAACGAAACGAGGTTTGTTTCTCAATAGTTTTAAATGCTTTTTTCAGCGAAACATTCTCCAGTTTAATTGTGATGTTCTCCTGTGCATGGCCCGGATTGGCAAAAGATTGCATGGAAAAAACACAAATAAGCAGTATGGTCATTTTCATTATCAGCAAGCATTTAATTACTGAGGTAGCGGCGCAGTGATGCGCCCTACATCCAATTTTTTTCATAACTTAGTTTTGATTTGTTAAAGGATGAAAAGGCCTCCCATCCGGAGACTTTTTTAATTTCTGAATTTAACCAACGGGGAATGGTGCAAACATTCTCCGTTTTTTTTACGGAGATCAGGTAGATTTATTCATATTTCATATGCAGTTTGGTTATCAATCGTTTTATTATGTTGCGTTTACACGCTTTGCCTGCTTTACCAGATGGTAACAGTGCCTTCTTTTACCTGGTACTGAAAATGGGCTGAGAACTGAAGTCCTTCCAGCACCTGGTCCAGGGTTTTATTTTCAAATGTTACGGTATAAGTGCCGGTACTGAGTGCCTTGTTTTTAACTGTAATGCTTACGTTGTACCAACGTTCAAGGGCGGCAATCATATCGTCAAACCCTGTTTCATCAAAGGCCAGTTTGTTTTTAACCCACATGGTCTCATATACTTCCTGGTCTTTTTTGTCGAAATGCACATTGGTCACGAGCATGGCTTCTGTCTTATCCGTGTTTTTCCCGCTATTATTAACCGGGTTATCCGCAGTGCCTGGCAAGTCAGCGCTGGCATTGTTTATCACTACTTTTTCATTGGGCTTCAGTATCACTTTTGTATCGGGATGGGCGTTAAGGGTTACTTCCACTGACCCGCGTATGAGGGAGGTTTCTGTTGTTTTATCTGAAGGATAGGAACGCACATTAAAGGCTGTGCCAAGCACTTTTACCTGTACCGAACTGGTATGAATGATGAAGGGCCTTGATTTGTCTTTCACCACATCAAAATAAGCTTCTCCTGAAAGACTTACTTCGCGCAGCTTGCCGCTGAAATCGCCATTATACACCAGTTTGCTATCGGCATTTAACCACACCTGTGTACCATCAGGCAATTCAATTTTTGATTTTGACCCGGCTTTGGTGCTAACTGTATTTCCTGCCTGCGCCGGGCGGCCTATTGTTTCTTTGCCAGTATCCCTGAATAACAAAAAGGCCAGTAGTATACAGGCTGCAGCACTGCTTGCTACCCATAGCCAGCGGATGTTGCGGTAGCCCCTTTTGTGAGTAGCCGTTGAGCCGCTGTCTGACTCTCCCAAGGAGCTTTCAAACTGCAATGCCGGACTGGCCATATGGTTGCTCAGGCGTTGCAGGTGCTTGTCAAAGCTCATGGATGTACCGGTAACCGCCCCAGCGTTACGGGCATGCCATAATTGCTGATACGCAGCAATCCGATCTCTCCAATGGGGATTTTGCTGTGTCAGGGCGTCCAGTTGTTCTAATTCTGCGGTGGTGGCTTCTCCTGAGAGTTGTAAGCTTACCAGCAGCCAGAGTTTTTCTTCTGTCATAAATTGCTATTCCTTAAGACAATGGGTTTGATAGAAAAGTACCAAGCTGTTTGAAAAAATATTTTTGGGGAGGTTCAGGACGCAGATCTTCTGCCTGTTTGAAAAACCCTTGAATGGAGATAGCCGGGTATCAGCGCAGCAATCTTGCGGGTAGCTATAAACACCTGGTTGCGTACGGTGAGTACAGAAATATTCAATACATCGGCAGCCTCTTTATAGCTCATCCCATCTTCTTTTACCAGCTGAAAAACCATCCTGCATTGCGGGGGCAGTTCCCTGATACACTGTTTGATGGTTTGCAGCACTTCTGCGCCGATACACAGATCTTCAGGATTGCCAAGGCTCAGTACCGGCTCAAAATCCATCTCTTCTATATGGATAACGGGGTTATTAAAATGCCGGGTTATATAGTTTAATCAGAAATTGCGGGCAATGGTATACAGATACACTTTCAGGTTGCTGATCTCAGTGAGTTTATTCCTTATCTGCCACAGTTTTATAAAAACATCTGATACAATTTCTTCAGCCGTTTCACGCGATTTTACAAAGGAAAAACAAAAATTTGCCAGTTGGGGAGACAGCAGGGTATACAGCGACTCATAGGCTTTCATGTCCTCATAGAGACCAATGCGCTGTTGCAGTACTTTAATATCGTTCAGATGGCTCAATATGACTTTTTTGCTTTCCCGTTAACATGCAATCCAGACCCACAAAGAAAACAATATTTATCATATCATAACAGTAAATATCAAAAGTTCACCGATTCAATTGTCATTTATACCTTTATTTTCATCCGCGCCAGCTTTTACAAATTTTCTGTAATCACGGTGCCGGTGCTGCTATCAAATACCAGTATTCCTTCATGCATACTGTCCAGCTGCGCCATAAGTTTACCGCTGTGGTTCCATACCGCAGACCGGCCGGCACTTTCAAAATTATCGCAGGGTCCTATGCAGTTGACCAGTAGCACCGGCATTTCATAATGTGCTGCCACCGCCGACAGTGTTTCGCTGGCTTTATCCATACCGGTTGTTGTTTTGGCTACGCTGGCGATATAGATGCCCGCGCCGTTTGCAAATGCCAGGGCGGTATGTTCGGGCACTGATAGTTCATAACAAATAGCAAAAGCCAGCAGCGGCGTTGTTCCCGGCAGTACCGGAAAATTTTCGCCAGGTACGAAAAACGGTTCTTCATCCTGGTGTAAATATTTTTTTGAATACAGTTTCCTGGCCTGCCGGGGCTGAAAAATAAGCAGGCTGATGCTGGTACCGTTATCATTTCTAATGGGAAGCCCGATGGCTATCGAAATATGGTGCTTGTTACTGGCTTGTTGAAATTCGTTGAAACGCACATCATTGGGCTGGGTGGCCAGGGCAGCAGCCAGTTCCGGTTCATAGCCGGTGATTGACAGTTCCGGGAAAACAATCATGCCGGCGCCTTTAGTCAGGGCCTTTTCAATAAAACGCAGGTGATGGAGGATATTTTCATCGATATTGCCTTTTACAGGCTTTGTTTGAGCCAAACAGATTTTCATGTAAGCAGTAGTTGCTGTTGATTATTTATTTAAAGCGGTACTAACGGTGGCCATCAGCTTTTTCCCCCTTAAAGGCAGCAAATATTGCCATGCAATGTCCATGGCCCAGGTCAAAATCTTCTTTCAACCAGGCAACTATCTCCCCTGCTTTCACCCCGTCTTTCAATTTTCCTTTTTGAAGAAAGCCTTTTTTCTCCGCCAGCCTTTTAAAAGCATCCAGGTTATTGCCGGTTTTTGACTCAATATTATCAAGGTAAGCTTGAAATGACATACACTATTTTTTATGAATTGATCGAAATTTTACTGGATACAGCACCCGAAAGCGCCAGGTGTTGATTTATAATTAAACTACAAAGTACAAAAAATATTTTTTTTGCATTACCCGTAATTAGTGCCTGCCAGAACCAATGCAATTTGCGAAAATTGATTATTTTACAAATGCGGTTCACCTGCTATTGCTAACTAAAACACGTTTGCCATGCCTTACACTGCATCTGTAAATCCTGCTGTTGTCCAGGAATGGATAGCCGGTAAACTTGAAACATCCACTGTAAGACAGCTGTTACTGGAGAAAGGATGGAATGAAGAAACCATTGCAGCTCACCTGGCCGAATTTAAAAAACTTAAATATGGAAAGCGGCAGTTAGCGGGCTTTATCTGCCTGGGTGCCGGTGCTTTTTTAGGCTTTACCAGTTGCGTACTCACCATGGTAAACCCGGTGCCTGAGCTGTACAACTTAGTATTGTACGGACTTACTTCAGTAGCAATGGTGTTTATTTTTGTTGGACTGTATTACCTGTTTGAATAATACCCAAACCTGCAATGTGGAAATTGGAAGTGGAGAAGTAAGTTGAGATTGCCTGCATTTATTTGAATTGTTTTGCCGTGGGGTTTATTTACTGCATTCGAATAACGCTGTCACCTGCACCATCACGGTATTTTATTTAGCTGTTTCCGGGGCCTGGACAGGTGCAGGGGCATTTTTGAAATGAGGGTATTTTCCCAACAGCTTGCCGATGCTGCAGGTAGCAGGCATAATTACTTTCTTTACAAATGAGGGAATTTCAGGCAGATCGTATTCGGTGGCATACCGGGTCATCAAATAAGCGGCGTCAAATTGTTCCGGCTGTGATTTACCCGATTTGTTTTGCGCATTATAAATAGAAGTAAGAAAAAACACAATGGTATTAGCAGGCTTTAACCAGCCTTTGCAGTGCAATATATCCTGGCCACTATTCCAGAACCGGTGCGGCGTCCCTCTTTGAAACACTACCGTTTCTCCTGCCCCCGCAAATTGCTCCGGCCCGCCCAGCACCTGGTAGCCAAGCAGCCCGGTGATCACTGTTAA
>JANPGT010000198.1:0-7791 GCA_031424135.1 Chitinophagaceae bacterium | reverse complement strand
GAAGTGTCTGACAATGCAGGCAATTCCATTTTATAATCAGCAACAGCAGGAACAAATAAACCGGCAGAAGACAATAATAACTGAAACTGCCAGTGCTGTACAGCCATGTCCTGCTTTAACTGGTTTAACTGGATATTGATTTGCCCCAACTGTGTTTCTGCACTCGCTTTTTCCAATACATTGCTTTCACCTTTTGCCAGGCGCAATTCAGCTCTTTTATAGAATGCAGCATAGAGACTGTCCATGTATTGCAATAACATTTTCTTCTGCTCCGCATACAGCATGTGATAAAAGACCTGTGCTACCTGCTTTTTTAACAGGGCCTCTCTTGCCGATACACTGATAAGACTGCTTTTCCATTCCTCCTGCAATAATTCTTTTTGCCTTGTATATACTTTTGGCAGAGAGAAAGACTGGTTAAGGCCAAACTTCGTATCAGTATAAATACTGTTGATTTGACCCGCTTCTGCAGTTACACCTGTCTTTGGAATAAGTGCTGCCGTTTTAATCAGCATTTGCTGGTACTGCGCTTTCAGCTGTTCATTTTTTACGGAAAGATTATTTTTTAACGCGGTATCAATAGCTGCATTCAATGAAATGGGTGTTTGTGCCTTTGCCACAGACGCAGCACCCAGCAGCATACATACCAGCAGCACCGTTACTACCGGTGTTTGCGGATGCTTTCCCTTCGCAAATCCCTTTTCAAAACTCATGTACAACACGGGTAATACAAACAGGGTTAAAAAAGTGGCAATCAGCAAACCGCCTATTACTACAGTTGCCAGTGGGCGCTGCACTTCTGCACCCGCACCATTGCTGACAGCCATGGGAAAGAAACCAAGTGAAGCTACAAAGGCCGTCATCAGTACCGGCCGCAGCCTTACTTTTGTGCCCATCAGTACAATTCTTTTCAGATCTGTTAATCCTTCCATTTTTAAGCGGTTAAATTCTGCAATTAATACGATGCCGTTGAGCACCGCTACACCAAACAATGCAATAAAGCCTACCCCTGCGCTGATGCTGAAAGGCATACCACGCATGGCCAGGAACAGGATACCTCCTATGGCAGATAAAGGAATAGCGGAATAAATAAGCAATCCATGCTTCACAGAATTGAAAGCAAAATAAAGCAGTAAAAAAATCAATAATAAAGAAACCGGCACGGCTACCATCAATCTTTGTTTGGCGGCATTCAGGTTTTCAAAGGCACCTCCATAAGTTACATAATATCCGGTCGGGAATTTTATCTGCTTATCTACCTTATCCTGCAATTCGTTTACAATGGTCTGTACATCCCTGCCACGTACATTGAACCCAACTACAATTCTCCGCTTGGCATCTTCGCGTTGAATCTGGTTGGGGCCATCTTTTACAGCAACATCTGCCAGCTGGTAGAGCGGCACCTGCGTTCCCTGCGGGGTGGGTATCAGCAATTGCTGTACATCTTTTATGTCTTTTTTCAAATCACCCTTCAGGCGGACGACTACTTCAAAACGCTTTTCACCCTCAAACAGCATACCTGTACTTTGCCCCGCAAAAGCGGTGTTCACCACTTTGTTAACATCGGTAATGTTCAGGTTAAACTGCGCGATGGTATTCCGGTTATAGGTAATAATAATCTGTGGCATACCGGCTACCGGCTCCACAAAAAGATTTTTAGCCCCGTTGATACTGCTTACCAGTCCGCCCAGCTTATGCGCATAGGCTGCCAGGGTATCCAAATCTTCGCCAAATATTTTGCATACTACATCCTGGCGTGCACCTGTCATCAATTCATTAAAACGCATCTGTACCGGAAACTGGAAGCCTGCGGTTACACCCGGCACGGCCTGCAATGCTTTTCCCATTTTTTCACTCAGTTCATCAAATGTCTTTGCAGAAGTCCATTCTTCTTTTGGTTTTAAGATCACCATCATATCACTGGCGTCCATGGGCATGGGATCTGTAGGCACTTCGCCACTGCCAATTTTAGTAACTATTTTTTCTACTTCCGGAAACTGTGTTTTTAAAATATGCGCCGCTTTTTGTGTATTGACAATGGTGGTATTCAAATTGCTTCCCGTTAGTACGCGGGTGTCTACGGCAAAATCGCCTTCTTCCAATGCGGGAATGAATTCTCCGCCCATACCCGCCAGTATAAAAACTGCTACAACAAAAAGGCCTATCACGGCTGCTATAACAACTTTAGGAAAACCCACCACTTTATTTAAAGCAGCCTGGTAGGCCCTTTCTATTTTTTCCATTAACCTGTCTGAAATATTGTGCGTATGTTTTATTTTTTTACTCAGGAAAACGGCGCTCATCATAGGAATATAGGTGAGGGAAAGAATGAACGCGCCCAGCAACGCAAATGCTACGGTCTGTGCCATTGGCTTAAACATTTTTCCTTCAATACCCTGCAGGGTAAAAATGGGCAGGTACACCACCAGTATGATGATTTGACCGAACACGGCACTGTTCATCATTTTACTGGCCGAGCCTTTTACTTCTGCATCCATTTCCGGCTGACTTAACCGGTTGACTCCTGCAAAATGCTTACTATGCCCCAGCCGGTGCATCACCGCTTTCACAATAATTACTGCACCATCTACAATCAAACCAAAATCCAATGCGCCCAGGCTCATCAGGTTTCCGCTTACACCAAACAGGTTCATCATAATAACAGCAAACAGCATGGCAAGGGGTATTACAGATGCCACCAGCAGGCCTGCTCTGAAATTACCCAGGAACAACACCAGCACAAATACTACAATCAGCGCGCCTTCCATCAGGTTTTTTTCTACAGTACCAATGGCATTGTTCACCATTTTGGTGCGGTCAAGAAAGGCCTCAATTAACACACCCTCCGGCAAGGTTTTTTGTATCTGCGCAATCCGCGTTTTCACATTCTTTATTACTTCGCTGCTGTTGGCGCCTTTCAGCATCATTACTACCGCACCGGCTACCTCCCCCCTGTCGTTATAGCACATGGCGCCATACCTGGTGGCATAACCAATGGTTACGTCTGCAACATCTCTTATAAAGAGCGGCACACCACCGGCGGTATGTTTAACAGCAATATTTTTTATATCGTCTGCGCTGCCGGCCAGGCCCTCGCTTCGTATGTACAGTACCGTTGATCCTTTTTCTATGTATGCGCCACCTGTATTCTGGTTATTGGTCTCCAATGCCTTAAATACATCGTTAATGGTAATTTTATAAGAAAGTAATTTATTGGGGTCTACATCAATGGAATACTGTTTTAGTTTTCCGCCAAAACTGCTCACTTCCGCAACGCCCTTCACCCCCAATAACTGGCGCCGTACTATCCAGTCCTGGATGGTACGCAGATCTGTTTCATTGAACTTTTTTTCGTAGCCTTCTTTTGGCCTTACTACATACTGGTAGATTTCACCCAGGCCCGTGCTTACAGGCCCCATTTCCGGCACGCCAATGCCCTGCGGAATCTGGGATTGTACCTTCTGCAGTCTTTCTGCTACCTGCTGCCGCGCCCAGTACACATCAGTAGCATCGTCAAAAACAATGGTTACCAGCGAGAGCCCAAACCTGGAAAAACTCCTGATTTCCTTTAAGCCGGAAATGTTGTTATTGGCCTGTTCTATTGGAAAAGTAACCAGGCGCTCAATATCTGTGGCGCCAAAGGAGGGGGCAATGGTAATTACCTGCACCTGGTTATTGGTAATATCGGGCACAGCATCAATGGGCAGTTTGGTAAACTCGTAACTGCCATAGCCTATCAGGGCAATAATAAATAGCCCAACAATGAGTTTGTTTTTAATAGCAAACCCAATTATTGCATTCAGCATAATTGTCTTGTTTTGTAAAATTGCAGGATATGTCTCTGATGGCTGTCAAAAACAATTCAACATAAAGTCAAAGTAACCTTTATGCACATTCTTTACATGGCAATCAGGCTTGCCTGGGGGGTTGCCAGATGTTGGCGAGATAGGAAGAAAGGAGGAACTGGTTCTTCAGTACATAGGTTTTCTTTGTACTGAGCTCTACCGGGGCAGGCAGATCGTGCTGTACAAATACCGGTACAAATGCCGGTGAAATAGAGGAAATACAGTCATCCTGGGTTTTAAAAGGCAATTGCATATCCCGGTCGTAATCTTTGTCTTTGGGACTGCTGTGCATGTAATGCATTACTAAAAAAACCATCAATGAAAGATGACCATCTTCTTTCTGGTGTTCCCTGTAATGGTCAAAAATAACGGGCAGCTTCAGTAGCTGGTGCGCTTCCGTAGCCGAAAGCAGGTACATCGCAAAAAACAATATGGCCGTTATCTTTTTCATGGAAGAATGCAAAGATACACAAATTGGTTGTTTTGTAAAGACTGTTTACTGCCGTCTTCCCGGAGGCTCCCTGAAACTAAGAAAGCCGTGAACATTGCTGCGCTTCTCACGGAGAAGCTTATACCCTCAACCATTTGGGCGATGCTTCTGTAGGCTGGTTGATTTTGATGCAGTTACCATCCGGATCCTGCAGGGAAATAGACAACATACCCAGGTGGGAAGCGGAGGGGCCCTCAAACATAACACCTGTGAGCTGCAGCCGGTCAATCAGCTTCTGCAAATCGTCTGTGAGAAAACTGGTTACCACGGTTTTTGCCGGCATGTGTTCAGAAATATTAAAGTCAACCCCGGCCACCCCGGAGTTAAATACTTTCAGCTGGTCCTGGTCTATAACAGGGTCAAGCCCTAAAACAGACTGGTAAAAGCCCTTGCTTTTGTCGGTATTACCGGCACCAAATTCAATTTCCTGGAGTCTTATTTTCATTCACAGCGGTTTTGTTAGTGGTAAAGACGTTGCATTGCCTTCTTATGTTACAAGTTCGCCCAGGAAATACGCATAGTTACACCCAATTTTAATTTCAGCGTCCGGGAAGGGAAAGGTGCCATTGGCAGGCTGCAAAAACTGCCCTTATCAATGCAGCAACTTTCGTTCTTACCTCAGGTTCCCGGAAAATATTACTGTTAGTGGTTACATCTGCTGCACGGGCGTTTACTCATTTGTATACCATCATCTCTAAAACATACATTTATGAAATCTGTACAAAATATTTTTACCCTTCTCACCGTTTTGGCGCTCATAAGCTTCAGTTCCTGCAAAAAAACGGATAGTGCCCCCGGCAATACTGTTGCTGCCAACGACACACTTACCGCCGCACTTACCAGTGGCAGCTGGGTAGTGGCTTCGCTTACCCAGAAAAAAGAGGATAACACAGCTAAATTTGCGGGCTATGTCTTCAAATTTTCTGCTGGTGGAAAACTGACGGCCTCATTAAATGGTATTGAAACGCAGGGTTCCTGGAGCTATACCCCTGCAGTTACTTATTACGGTTCTTCTTCCAAAGAGGCCATGGTCATTAACCTGGGTGCAGATAACCTGTTCAGACGCGTGAGTAAGACCTGGAATATTATCAGTAAGTCAAGTACCAGTGTAAAAATGGATAATCCTGAAATACTGGAAGACGAGCACCTGCAATTACAAAAACAATAAGCACCTTACCCAGTACCGCATATTTTTTATACGATTCCCTTAGCCTGCCCGGTGAAAAACCAAAGAGAGCCCTGTAAAGGCTCTTTTTTTGTGCAAAAACAATTAACCGGTAATGGTAAAGACATAAGCTTTGATGCCTTTTAAACCAACAGCGCAGTAGCGGGCCATTTTATGTCTTCCATTAGCGCTCAACGGGTTACATTTGTGCAATTGATTCGTTCCCTTCCACAAAAAGATTTAAATTTTGATTACAAACTGGCCTTTATTATTTACCAATATTAGTACAGCATGCAGGCAGGCAGGAATTTACCGGACAGTACCATTTTACAGATAATCCGTTCAGATAAGGCCCCGGATGAAGCTATCCGGCAATTGTACAGGATGCAGTTTGGTATAGCAAAGGCCTATATTAAACAGAACAACGGCACGGAAGAAGATGCCGAAGACATTTTCCAGGAAGTCATCCTCAGTTTTATAGAGCTGGTGAAGAAAGACAAGTTCCGGGGAGACAGCAGTATCAGCACTTTTTTATACGCTATTACCCGTAATACCTGGCTGAACGAACTTAAGAAAAGAGACCGTTCAAAAATAAGAGAGGAGAAATATGAAAAAGCAAAAGACAATACTGAAATGGACGTCAGCCACTACATTGTACATCGTGAATTGAAAGCGCAGCTGATGGAAGTAGTAGGCAGCCTGGGAGAAAACTGCAAAAAGATACTGCTGGCTTTTTATTATGAAAACCTCGCCATCAAAGACATCCTGCAAACCCTTAACTATGAAAATGAGCAGGTAGTTAGAAATAAAAAATACAAATGCCTTAAACAACTTGAACTATTGATAGCCGGACAAACCCAATTGGCCAAAAACCTTTCATCCATTTTATTATATGAATAATAATTCTACAAATCCCGATGAATTAATCCAGCTGCTGGATGGTGAGCTGCAGGGCGAAAGCCTGCAACTGCTGCAGCAAAAAATAGCCGGCAACCCGCAACTGGCGGCCGAACTGGAAAGCCTGCGCCTGGCAAAAGCCGCCGTAGCCACTTATGGCTTAAAAAAAACTATCGGCAACATTCATGCGGAAATGATGCAGGAACTGGATACCGCAGCAGCACCCCGCACAGGCATGCTACGTATAATGCAGTATACCATGCGTATTGCAGCTATGCTGGCAATCGTTTTGGGCTCAACAGCTTTATACCAGTATTTTTCTGCCACGCCTGAAAAATTATTCCGGGATAATTACCAGGCTTTTACCCTGCGCGAAACAAGGGGCAGTAGCAGTACTGCCCTGGAAACCCTGTATAAAAAAGGAGATTTTGCAGCAGTTACAAATGCATTCAGCCAATTGACTGCACCCCAGCCAGGCGATTATTTTTTAAACGGATGCGCCGCACTGGGTAATAACAATGCTGCCGCAGCTATCGCTTCCCTGCTGGTATTACAGGAATACAACCAGCAGAACCGGACGCATTTTTATGAAGATGATGCCACCTACTACCTGGCGCTGGCATACCTTCAAAACAAGGAACTTGATAAGGCTTTACCGCTTTTTGAAAAAATACATTCAGACCCGGGTCATCCCTACCACAGCAGGGTATCTGGCTGGTGGCTGCGGAAGCTGCAGCACCTGGCACACAATAAGTAACAGCCTTCACCAGGCTTAGATGCTCCCTTCCATTCCGGAAGGGATTTTTTTTAGTACCCGGTTACATTGTTCGCAATAGTGTTTACCAATAGATGAATCCTGCACCGCAGGTACTGCAATCAATCAAACACACAAAACACACATTATGAAAACAATCAGATCCAAAAAAACAATCCTGTCAATGATTACCATGGCGGCATTGTTCCTGGCCCTTGCCTGTCAAAAAAACCTGTCGCAGCAGAATGAAAATACCGCCGGACAGTCATCCCTGAAAATTTACCTCACAGACGACCCGTCCCTGGTATTTGACAAAGTACTGCTGGATATACAGAAAATTGAAATTAAAGTGGAAGATGATTCACAGGAAAAACATGAAAGTGAGCACCAGGGCGAGGTGGATGATAACGATAAACATGGTGATGCTTCCGGCGGATGGATGGCGGTGAATATCAATCCGGGTGTATATGATATTTTGAAATTCCGCAATGGGCTGGACACTTTATTTGCCAGTACTTCTTTCCCTGCCGCCCATGCGCTTAAAAAACTGCGGATTACACTTGGCAGCAACAGCAGTGTTGTTTTCAATGGCAGCAGCTTCCCACTGGCGGTAAAAGGAAATGATAATTTTATTGTTATT
>JANPGT010000197.1:0-7242 GCA_031424135.1 Chitinophagaceae bacterium | reverse complement strand
TTCCGGAAAAACCCTTTCCGCCCTGGCATAGTCAAACGGGTCACTGTCGTGCAGCGCAATACTTTTTCCCGTAATGGGTTTCTCCACCTGCACCCTGCATAAAACAGGACTGAATATATTCCATGATTTCAATTCTTCACCATCTTTCATTTCTGCAAACACTTCGTTCACCTGCCGTGTTTCTCTCTCTTTCACGGGAACAGGTATTTCGCTTATCCATATATCTTCTTTATTCATGCTGTAGGTGACCCAGATACTACCGCCGGGCGGGATGCCGTCCATTTCCTGTATGCCGCGTACATATTGCGGACCATAGCTCTTGTAAGCACCGCCGTACCGGAGAGGGCTGATTTCGCCATTTACCAGCAACAGGTTTTTATAGTTGAGCCCGTCATCACTAACGCTGAGGGCCAGCGGCCACCTGAACTCTGATGGGTTATACACAGTGGCATACTTGCCGTCACTGCTGCGCTGTCCCCATATTTTAGCATTGGCATTTACAAAGCCGGGAGCACGCAGTGGATTGTATTGCCAGGTTTTGCCTCCGTCTGCGCTGATGCTGGTCAATGCATATTTCCATAGTCCTGCCACCCTGCCATCGGGCAAATGATAATAGCTGAATGCCTTAAAATCTTTGTGCAGGGGTATCAGCGGATCATTCCGGTCAGCCTCTTCTACCATTTGCTGCATCAGCAGCGGTGATGCCAGCAGTTCATTGCAGGCGGCCACAAATGCCTTGTCTTTGGCAGCTGCATAAAAGGGGTAGCTTGTATTTTTTGTATTGAATGCATGATTATAGCGTAAGAAATAAATGGGGCCGAAACTGCCGTCGGTGTTGATCTCGCGTATTACCCGGCCAATGCCGTTACCGTCATTGGGATCATCCTTTGCACCCAGTACCATTCCGTAATAGCCCAATGCAAAAAAACGCTTAGTCGTTGACGTGAAGAAACCGATGCGCTGGTGCATCACCGCCCAGCTATTCCTTGCCGTATCTTTCCTGCCATCTTTCACTGTACCATCAGGTATTTTATACGGAGGAAAAATTATAACCGGGTCGCTCCATTGGTATCCGTTGGCAGACCACTGCAACAGGGTTTGGCCCGGCGCTACGTGTTCACCCACAGGGTTGCTCAGGTATTCCAGGTAAAAACGGTTGTTCCAGTAAGCCAGCATGGGGGCGTGGTTGTATGTCCAGCTGTTGGCTGCATTGCTCCTGTTGGCCCTGAAAGTTTGCGTATTGTGTACGCCCAGGGCCGGGCTCAGCTGCCCGTGATGATAGTCAACACTTGCCAGCGTACCACCTGTGTAGTGTACCGTATCCTGCGCCATCAGGAAAGCCGGTAGCAGGAATACCCCACAATGCCATAGTATTTTAACACTCAATTTCATTGGCTGTTTAATAGCTGTTTAATCAGTTTCCGTTTTACAGTAACAATAGTACCGTGCTTATGCCCCTGCGGTAGTTTTATCCTGCTGCTCACATCTGAGAAGTGAACAAAATCTTTGGTACCCACCGCGTCATAGGTCTTCTTCCGGTAGGCATCATAATAGATAATCCACTGGTCTTTTATTTTTACCACAGAAGGACCTTCTGTAAAATTTTCTGTAAATGCTTTCGACACATTTGTATACGGTCCCATTGCATTGGCAGCAAAGGCCACTTTGATGTTCCGCTCCGGTCGGGTATTGTCTTTCAGCACCAGCGCATAATCATTTGCACCCCGCTTAACAATCACAGCATCAATTACGCTGAAGCCCGCATCAAAAAATAAAGCAGCAGGGGAAAACGTTTCAAAATCTTTGGTGCTTGTTACATAAAGCCGGTGATTATTACTGTCTTCTTCCAGTCCTTTTTCAAACCGGCCGGGTATGCAGGAGGCCCAAATAATAATAAACTTTTTTTGATCTTCATCGTAGAACAATTCCGGCGCCCAGACATTTACGGTGGAAGCTTCCTCTTTCATTACTGGTATGAATTTCTCTTCGCTCCAATGCCGCAGATCTCTGGATGAGGCATAGCCAAATCCATTATCGCCACGCCAGCTGCTGGTCCATACCAAATGAAAAACACCGTCCGGTCCCTGCACCATGGACGGATCGCGCATTACCTTCTGGTTGCCTACCTGCGGTGGCAGGAATGTGTTATTGAAATCTGTCCAGGTAAGTCCATCATAACTATATAATATCCGTAACCCTTCATTGGCCGGTTCATGAAAAGAAGTAAAAAGATAGCCCTTCTTCCCGCAGGAAGCCAGCAGCAGGCATATACAAAATATGGCTAGATAATTTTTAATCATGTTTATTAAGCCTCCGTTTTCTGGTGCTTTGCACGGTATTGTTGTCATAATGGCACCTGTATTCAAAATCCTGCATTCTTCACTGGCAGGGCCGGATCAAATTCTTGCATAGAGCGAGCCGTATGCCCGGCTTTTTTATGCCATTCAACAAAAAATCCCGCTTAAATACCAAGATCTCACTGTTTCACAATCAATTGCGAAAACACTTGTTCCCCATTTTCAATTGTTTCTGCCAAATTTTCAATTGCTTTCTGTAAAATTTCAACTGCGGATTGCAATACTGCAATTGCGAATTTAGAAACTGCAAATGCGAAACGAGAAACTGCAATTGCGAATTAAAAAGTTTCAATTGCGAATTGGAAAGTTTCAACTGCGAATGCACAAACTGCAAATGCGAAACGAAAAACTGCAATTGCGACTTGGAAAATTTCAATTGCAAATTGACAAACCGCAATTGCTATTTGCAAATGTTCCGTTGTTTTTCACGAATGTTTGCATGAATTAGGCGCATGTTTGCGTGATTTGGTCATATGTTCAGTTGCTTTTCACACATGTTTGAATGAATTCGGCTCATGTTTGAGTGTTTTTTGTGAATGTTTGAGTGTTTTGCGCGCATGTTTAATTGATTTTCACACATGTTTGATTGTTTTATGTGTCTTTTTGACTGCTTTTGGTGAATGACCAGGTCGGGTTAGCGCTGGCTTTCAGCCTGCCCCGTACTTGCTGCAGGGGCGGCCCATCCCAAAAAAAAGTCTGTGAACCAGTCGCTCCTACCCTTCCAGCAGCAACACCCAATCATTTCCTTCTGCGGATTCCCCGGGAGGATCGAATAATACAATGCCTGACTTTCCAAAATTTTCAAGTGCCTTAGTTCTCCCGTCCTTTGTATTAAACCAGCCCGCCTTTTTAATTTTAAAACGCAGTTTTCCTGCATCAATACTGAAATTATTACCCATATAAGTATAGATCATCGCATACCTGCTTCCCATGGTTGCCAGCAGGTGGTTGTAACGTTCGCCATTATTGCCTGCAATAATTTGCTGCGCCGGCTGCCGCTCAAAGTAGCTTTTGGAGAGTATCAGTTCTTTCAGGTATTTCATCTGCGCGGCACCCGGTGCATCTATGGTGGTCATCCAGTTATTGTTTACGCCAAAATTAGATCCTGCATTGCCCCGCTTATTAAATTGCATGACAGCATTCTCTCCATAGGTAAATCCCGCCCCTCCTGCAAACACGCTCCAGTAAGCATAGCGGCGAACATCATCCGCCGTCCATCTTTTTTCCAGGCTGTCGTGCAGCCCATGGGGAATGTTCTCATAAGAAGGTTCGCCGTCCATGCTGGGCTTTACAGGCTTCAATGCATAATCCACGTTCACAAATTTCCAGTTGTCTTCCCCAAAATGATTTTTCTCGCTGCTGCTGGTATCCTGTACATAATTTTTATGCCCGCTCTGGAACATATTAAAATCCAGCCAGTCCTGCCGGTGAAACCATTCGCTGGAAGAATTTCTTCCCCGTGGATGAAAAGTAACCAGGTGGCGGCCATCATATTTTTTCAGGTTGCTGCCAATGGCCATCCACACATCCATGGCATCGCTGCCCTTGATATCGCCGCCATTTAACCATATAATATTATTGTATTTACGGTAGCGTTGGGCCAGGAATTTTGCATAGACTGCAGCCTGCGCAGCTTTTATTCTTCCCTGTTTTACATTACTGCCCCAAAGCGGCACCAGTGCCATATAGATGCCGCGCTTTGCTGCTTCGCCAACAATAAAATCTATATTGTTCCAATAACCATTGGTTGATTCGCTTGCTGAACGGGCGGTGTTTTCAGCATTGGGATGTGTAATATCGTTGTTTACCAGGGCTGAATCGCCATACTGATTAACTGCCTGCAGCGTGTGCAGTACCATCACCTGTACTACGTTAAAACCCTGTTGCTTTCTTTTCTCCAGGTATTGAACTGCCTCCTCCCTGCTGCATTTTGTAAACAGCAGCCATCCGGTATCGCCCAGCCAGAAAAAAGGCTTGCCACCGGCAGTCTGAAAATACCTCCCGTTGGCTGCAATTTTCAACAGGGGTAAATCTGCCTGGCCCATTGAAACAATGGACATTAATAAAAAAGCTATCGTTATAATTTTCTTCATTTTAATTACCATTCAATCAATATGCTATTTTGCAATCCATACAATGCTGTTTCCCGCAGGCATACCGATATTTGCCTTTTTACCTCCTTCAACTACTGTATTGCTTTCTGTAACCTGGCCATTGCTTGTGTTTATAAACCTGCATTTAAAAACGCCCTTCAAAACTGTAAGATCAACCTCTATGCTGGCAGTACTGCCTGCATACACTATCATTGCGTTATTATTTACCAATGCATATTTATCGCCCGCGTTGCCAGGCCTCATTGTTGCGGCAGCCTGTAAAAAACTTGCGTCTGTACCCGCAGGCAATACCGGTAATGAACCTCCCGCCATAAAAACAGCCCAGCCAAAATCCGGGTAACTGTCACCTGAATAGATCACTGCTTTGGAAGGATATTTATCCCGGTATTCCCTTACAGCACGGTATACCTGGTCAAAAGAAGTCTTTTTGGGTTTCAGCAAGCGGGCATGCTGGCGGGGTGCCAGGCTTTGTCCGCCCGGTGGCGAGTATACTGTCCCGTCTGCCTGGTAATGCCAGTAGCGGATATCAATGAGGTCTACCGTCTTTGCGTATGCGGGATTTATCAAAATGGCATCCTGCACATCTTTGGTAACGCTTAATCCGATGATTTGCTTTTTGCCGGTTTCTTTCTCCCATTCCGCAATTGTTTGCAGCCAGAATTGCACAAAATGCAGTGGCCCCGTAAATTCTTCACCCGTCAGCTGAATAACACCATTATTATCTTTGAAATTTTCAAGGCATTGGCGGATGAATTTTTTATGCAGTGTGCGGCGTACCGGGTTACTGATATCGTAGAATTGTTCGGCCATAAAAACCCGCTTGTCGCCGGCAAAGGGCACGGGTTCCGGGAAACCGGTATGGTTGATATTATTGGCGGTTCGCCATGGAAAGTCAACATAGTGTGCCCCTGCTTCAATAATATTATGCTGAAAATATTGCTGGTGTACCAGCAGCAATCCTTTCTGGTCTGCCAGGTCTGCAAACTGCTTTAACCTGCTCCAGTAAAAAGGGTTGTATTTTGTTAAATCATATTTGCTTAATCCATCCCAGGCAATCTCTTTACCGCTCCGCGCGAAAGGCAGTTCATAAAAAGGTGGCCATACTTCGCCGTCCATCCTCCGGATACGTTCGTGATCATCGCGCCTTCTGTCGTACCACAAACCATAATTCTGTTCCATTCCTATCACATGCTTCAGCTTCATATCATCAGTTAGATCAGCCAAATCATCTGTTAACCCTTTACCACTGCGGCCCGGCACAAAACGGGTAATGGCAGGCGATGCTTTTTTCAAATCCTCACCCTGTATACCACCTGTCCACCAAGGCACACTTTGTCTTTTCCCGGATAATATTTCTTTGCCTCTCAGCAGCCATCCATTTTTTATCTGCATGGTGGGCGCTAAAACAGGTGCTGCTATTTTTTTAATCCCGATGGCGTCAATTGTTTTACTACTGCCCGCAGCTGTACTTATTGCAGTTCTTTTTGCAGCCAAATTAATCCATTCAATCAGTTGCATCCTTGCTTGTACAGATTGCTTTACCAACTCAGCGGCTGTTTCAACAGAGGGACTGCTGGAGGCGTCTGTTGGTACATAAAGGATTTGTGAAAGCTGATCTGTGTTTTTGTGCAGGCGCTCCGATAGCTGTGCGTAGAACAGGCTTCGTGGACTAATGGTATTGTTTGATTCTCCCCAGTACCCATCGCCTGCAAACTGGCTCCAGGAACCGAAGGCCCAGTTTTGCGCACCCGGTGGCTGGTAACAATCAATTCTTGCAGCGGAACAGTTCCAGAATACACTGTTGGCCGCAGCCCAACCGGCGCCATTTGCATCCTGGCCGCGGTTGCCAAAGCGCAACGCATTGCCATCTATATTAACTATGTCAAATAGAATACCTGAAGCCCAGCTGTCTATAGCACCACTGAAATTATAAGGCAGCCGCGATTCACATTGCACAAAAGCATTGGGGCCAGGGGCGCAGTAGCCTGCAGCAAAATCATGGTATCCATATTCCGAATAACAGCGCTGAAACAATGTCTGCTGACCCGCAGTTAAAAATGTATACCGGCGTTGCCCGCCAATTTCAGATACAGGGTTCAATGATTTGCAATCTTCTACTGTAATACGTTTTGAAGTTTCGAGCACACTTACTGCGCTGCCTGCAAAATTCTCAAAACTTACCTGTTTAACCCAGGCGTCTTCCGCATTTTCTATATTGATAGCATTCCAGCGATGGTCTTCGTCTTTACTGTTCTTTGCATCAAAAGCTGACACGCAGCAAAGATTTTCTACCCCTGTATTATTAATTCTTCCCTGCCATGTGTACAGGGCAATGCTGCCCCCGCCATAAGCTGAGTCAAGCGCAGTAGTAATTGGGGCATCTATAAAAATGGTATTGCCTGCTACTTTTGTAATGGTGCGGTCAAAAAACAGATCACGGTCGCCCGGCTTCCAGCCGAGCGAAGAAATGCCCCCACCAAAAAGGGCTGTTCCAATAGCATTGATCCATGCGGCTGTAGAAGGCCGGTGCATAATAATCTTATCTCCTGCTTTATAGTCGGACCCCTGCTCCACCGTAAACTGCAGGGCATTTACCGGCACATAGGCATCAATAATTTTTATTTCATTACTGACAGCTTTATCATTTTTACCTATAATCTTAACCAACGCCTGCCTTCCGGCACCGGCACCGTACAAAATGGTTTGCCTGCCTACCATACCGCTACCGCGCAGCACAACGCCGGAAGCTGTAATTCTCAGCTGACCCATTA
>JANPGT010000196.1:0-19047 GCA_031424135.1 Chitinophagaceae bacterium | reverse complement strand
TGCTGGGGAGATATATTGCCGGTGGCGCGGATAAATGCTTTCATCTTATGCTTTTGAAAAGATTAAAGATGAACAGTTGCCGCCAAAACCAAATGAGTTGCTGAGCACATGGTTAACGGCCACATTTTTTTGAAATGCTTTCTCCGGTACAAAGGGCAATGCCTCCATGGGTGTTTGTAAACGCAGGTTGGGGTAAATCAAATTGTTTTTTACGGCCAGTGCAGCAAATACCGCTTCAATACCGCCGCTGGCACCCAGGGTATGACCCGTAAATGCCTTGGTGGAACTCATTTTTGGATAATGCGGCGCAAACAAACGCTGTATGGCCGTGCCTTCAGAAATATCGTTGTTATAGGTACCCGTACCATGCAGGTTAATATAGCTGATGTCTGCAGTTTGCAGTCCGCTCAGTGCCAGCGCCCCTTTCATGGCAGCATAAGAACCCGCCCCGTCGGGCGAGGAAGCTGTCTGGTGGTGTGCATCGTTGGCATTGGCATACCCGCTTAGCCGGCAATAGGGTTGTTGGCGCAGGCTGACAGCCATTTTTTCTGATACCAGCACCACGTAACCCGCGCCTTCTCCCAGGTTTAAGCCACGGCGGTTTTCATCAAAAGGCATGCACCATTCCTTGTCCAGTATCTGCAGGGTATTAAACCCGTTGAGGGTAAATTTTGTAAGCGCATCGGCGCCACCGGCCACTACCACATCCAGCAGGTTGTGTTTGATAAGCCGGGCGCCAAAAAAAATGCTGTTGGCACTGGAAGAGCAGGCGGTGCTGATGGTGGTAATATAATCTCTGATGCCCAGTGCATCGGCCACCAATTCTGTTACGGCGCCGCATTCGTGGTGCACCACGTTTCGCAGATGACCACTATTGCTGTCTGCTAAAAATTCCGGGAAAAAAGTTTCAGTTTTATCCATGCCCCCTACGGAGTTGGCAGAAATGAAACCGGTACGCAGTCCTGCCATACCAGCAACCCCTGCATCCAGCCAGGCTTCTTTGGCAGCCATCATGGCCAGCAATGCCGTACGGGAAACATTGGCAGGAAGACCGGTAGCAGCCGCCAGTTGCTGGTTGCTCAGCTTCACTTCCGCTACCGGCAGTTTGTTTTTATGTATGGTATCCAGTAAGGTAATGGGACCAATACCGGCCGCTCCATTTTCCAGCGATTGCAAACAGCTTTTTGTATTGTTACCTATGGCGGAAACAACACCCACTCCTGCTACATAAACGGCTGCGCTTTTATTGTACATAAAACCTTTTATGCCTCCTGGTGGCTTTTAATATATTCCGCCATGGTTCTTACACTCTGGAACACTTTTGGACCATCTTCTGCATTGTTCAGCTTTAATTTATACTGCTGCTGCAACAATACAATCAGTTCAAGCGCGTCAATAGAATCCAGCCCCAGGCCCTCTACAAACAAAGGCTGATCGTCTCCAATCTCCTCCGGCTTAATATGCTGCAGGTTTAACTGTTCAACAATCTGTCTTTTCAGGTCCGTCATTAGCTTATCCATGTGTTATCTGATAAATTTGATGAATGTTTTCTTCTGTAAACAATGTTGTTGGTTGGCCGGCTTTCTTCTCTACCAGGTACAAACAGGCCCGGTAATCGTTGCCCAGCAAATCTACCCATCCGCAGATACAGGCTTCCACCGCCCCGGTAGCAAATAAATGAGCTGCATACTGCTGCAAAAACCCTGCGTTGAAACTGTCAAAAATAAAAAAATCGTTCTCCCCTTTAAAATTATGCCGGATGCAAATTTCGCCCATCACAATATTCGGCAATGTATACACAAACAGGGCGGGACTGGCAATTGTTTTTACGGTTTCGTAATATTTAATGTCGTTGTCCAGGCTGCTGTTCCGGTTGCAGAACAGCAGTCCAATGTCTTCTGGCAGATAAGCTGTTTTGTCGAAAGAATTTGCCAGCAGTATTTCTGCTGCCAGCCAGCCCAGTTTACCCAGGTTATCCATCTTGTAAAACTTTGGATAATTGAGTGCAAAATGCTGGTAAGCGGCCACCAGGAAATCCTGTGGGGTACCAGGATGAGCAAACAATGACTGATTATCTTTTACAACAACATTATTAACAATATTGCAACTGCCGGTGATATATAATTGCTCACTCAAAATAATATATAGTTACTGCCCGAATGCCTCCATCCTGTCGCGGGTATTAATAATCCTGGCCAATTTATTCACGGAAGCTTCTGCGTCTTTTACAAAGGGGTTATTGGTATCCCAAACATAGCCCGCCAGAACAGAGCAAATCTGGTTTTTGTACGATTGCACCGGGTTATCTGCAAAGAAAATAGTATCCAGGGTGCCATCGTACCAGGCGTTTACATAGGTACGAAAAGTATTTACCCCCTGCATCATGATGTCTGTATATTCTTTGTCCCAGTCCAGTTGTTCACCATTCAGCTTACGTATTACCAGGTGGGCTGCCAACTGGCTGGAAACAGTGGCCAAAGTAACCCCCGAAGAAAATACCGGGTCCAAAAACTCGGTAACATTTCCTGTAAGCACAAAGCCATCGCCATAAAATTTATTGGTAGTGGTAGACCAGGATTGCAATATTTTAGGTTCAAACACAAACTCCACGTCTTTGAAACGATCAGCAATATAAGGCTGGGAAGCTATCAGGGCGCGCAGTTGTTCTTCGTCTGTACCTTCCAATTGAGCAAAATAATCATGACTGCCAACAAAACCCAATGAAGTAACGCCATTGGAAAAAGGGATGATCCATATCCAGATACCCGGCGCATGCACTACAATAGTGATGCGGTTAGGCTCATCGTCCATGGATCTTTTTTTATCTACGGTATGCACAAACAATGCTTTGCGGGGCGAAAGTCCGGAGGGTTTGTCCATATTGAACAGACGCGGAATTACACGGCCATAGCCACTGCCATCTATGATGAATCTTGCTTTTATCTGTGTTTGCGCACCATTGATATCTTCTACGGTGGTTACAGAATCAGCGCCGGTAAATTCAATGCCGGTAACGGTGGTTTCATAATTCACCGGCACACCCATTTTTTCTACGGTTTCTGCCAGGGTTTTGTCGAATTCTGCACGGGGTACCTGCCAGGTCCAGTTCCAGCCCTGGGTAAACTGGTCTGCAAAAAAATAATCACACACTTTGCCGTTCTTTACAAACTTGGCCCCGAATTTTTCCTGGAAGCCTTTTTCTTTTACGGCATCTACAAAACCTGCTTCGGTTAAAGCTTCCATGCAGCGGGGCAACAGGCTTTCACCAATTACAAACCGCGGAAATTGCAATTTCTCTACAATCTTAACGGAGAAGCCAGCCTGGTGTACAATGGAGGCAGCTACGGTTCCTGCGGGACCCGCGCCAATCACCAGTACGTCTACATTTTCTGTTTTCATGTGTGCTATTTTTAGCTGTGATAACTACGGGTTGTCTGCTTTTTTTAAACCCGTGGCCTGGTGTCTTCACCAGCCACACTTACTATTTTCGCTGCCTGCATTTCAGCAATGTCTGACTGAGGCCGATATTGTCTACCTGCTCAGCCACTTCAAGACCCGCTTCGTGTACGCAGGCCAGGAATGTTTCTGCGCTGTACATCTGGCTATTGCCGTTGGCAATGGTAGTAAAATACAGCGAGGTTTGCTGCAGGCAAAAAGCGGCAATCTCAAACCGTTGCCTGTCCCAGAACGGTTCCAGTATATACACATGCCCGTTTTCACCCAGTGCGTTGCAACATCTTTTCAACACAGACACTATTTCAGCTTCAGAAAAACAATCCAGGAACTGGCTCATCCATACGGCATCGTAGCCTTTGGGAAACTGTACTGTTTCATCCAAAATATTTACCGCAGAAAATGAAATACGATCCGTTAGACCCAGTTCCGCCACTTTCTTTTTTGCCACGTTCAACTGGCCGGGCAAATCCATAATGGTCACCTGTATATCGGGCGAAAATTTTGCAGAAGCGATGGCCCATTTACCGGTATTACCCCCCACATCCAGCAGTTTTTTAATGCCATTTTTATACACAGCGGGCAATACCCGCGGAAAAGCATCGTCAGAAAAATAGTGATCAAAACTGAACCAGCTTTTTTGCACCTGCTCCGGCAGTTGCGAGAGGCCTTCATATACCGTGGCCCAATCGCCAAATGCGGTCAGGCCTTCCGGCTTCCCGGTTTCAATGCTCTTGTCCAGGTAAAACATGCCGTTGTAACACACATCATGTACAAAATCCATGTTGATGCGTGTCAGTGGATCGTGCAAAATAAAATATCCGGTTTTTGCCAGCGTATATTTTTTGTTGTTTACCAGTATCAGTCCGATGCTGAGGCCAGACTCCAGCAACACGCGTACGCCATAGATGGGCAGCTTTACTTTCTCCACAATTTCTGCAATGGTTAATCCTTTATTATTACTGGTTTCAATTACCTGTAATATGCCTGAATTCCGAAGCACTCTTGCAGCCTGGAAAACCACAGGGCCGTAAGCAATCCACTGGGCCATTTCTTTGGCTTCAAAAGCCGATTTCTTATCCTTACCAAAAAACTTCATAAGGCGGTAGTATTGGGTTCTATATTTTAAACCGTTGTTTTACTGAATACCAACGCTGCATTACAACCTCCAAAACCAGAGGCTGTTTTCAGGCAATGCTGGCTGGTAAGCGGCATGGTCTGTTTGTATACATTAATGGGCATGGATACACCCGGCTGATCAAAGCCCCGCGTGCCGATCATGCTATTCTGCTGCATCGATTGCAGTGCAATCACTGACTCTACAATACCGGCCGCGCCCAGCGTATGCCCATAATATCCTTTTAGGCTGTTTACCGGGGTAGTTTGCATACCTGCCAGTGAAAAAGCTTTTGCTTCCATTTCATCATTATAAAGCGTAGCCGTACCATGGCCTGCAATAAACCCAATATCTGCCGCGGTAATGCCTGCCTGTTTCATTGATTTGTTAATAGCAATACAGAGTTCCTGTCCGCTGCGGCTGGGACCAGAGATATGGTTGGCATCATTGGTAACCGCACCGCCGGTAAGCCTGGCTGCTTTATTACCAGCTACTGTGGACAAAATAATCGTGGCAGCCGCTTCGCCCAGGTTGATGCCGTTGCGGGCCGCATCGAAAGGGCGGCATGGTTGGGCACTGATGGCCTGGAAGGATTGAAAGCCTGATAATATAAATGCAGAAATAATATCGGCGCCAGCCACTACCGCATGTGTATACCGGCCAGTTTCCAGCAGGCGTTTACCTGTAAGCAGCGCGGTGAGACCAGAGATACAGGCATTGCTGATAACCAGCGGCGTGTGGGCCAGCCCAAAAAATGCCGTTATTTTTTGGGCTGAAGCCGTTAAACCAATACTGGCTTTTGTGGAAGCATTTAACCCGCCTGTTTCCAGCAGGGAGATATTGCCCTTTGTGCTGGAGATAATTAAAATGGTATCGGGCGACTGAATATCAATACCGCTGTTTTGTAAAGCGCCCCGTATGGAAAGGGCTAACAGTGTTTCAAATTTGGTGAAGGAAGCGTCTATGCCCGCAGTGCCGGCGGCCGCCATGTACATTTCTTTTGCCAGCAGGGAAGCCTGGAAAGGGACCGGCGAGAAAGCAGGCAATATATGTTCCTGCACGCCGGATACGTTTTGCGTAAGCGCATGGAAGTTCTCTGCCGTTGTACCGCCAACGGGCGAAATAATATTATCAGCAACAACAAAAACATCCTTCATCACCGGTAGTTTACGTCATTCCGTGTTCCTTTTTCCATGACTCAAAAAAAGGCGGATTGGTTAATTGCAACAGGGAGTGTTCTTTGTCTAAAAAAACCTGCACGGAAGATCCTTTTGCCACTATTTTATTGTTGGCTGCATTGTAAATGCTGTAGTGGAAAATGATTTTTGCCGCTTCGCAGGGGATATATTTTGTTTCTACAATCATAGAATCGCCGTAGCGCAGGCTGAGTTTGTAGTCGCAAACAACACTTACAATGGGCACTACATAACCCTGCTGGTAAAAATCGAGGTAACGCAGACCGTGGGTATTGCCGAATGCTTCCCTTCCGTCCTCAAAATACCTGATATAATGGCCATGCCATACAATGCCCAGGGGGTCTGCCTCATTGAAACGGACGGGTATGGATGTTTTTTCTATCAGGCTTTTTTTCATGTGTTCATCTTTCTACCGTGTATGCAGCTTCTTATTGGTATTTGCTTTTCCACTCACTGTACTTCTTGTCCTCAATGGTATCCAGCAAATTTTTAATGGCAGATGCCCAGTAATTGCGGAAACCAATGGCCATGCCGGTTTTGCTTTCAATTCTTTCTGTAAGCAGTACTTTTTTGGCCTTTATGTCTACAAATGTTACCCATATTGCTGCTGACTTGGCGGATTTGCTCATGGCTTCCATTACAAACAGGATTCCCATACCTTTTTTATCTGCAAAATCAAATCCCTTCACCAGCGCTGTAATGTCTTCTTCTTTCAGGCGGTGAAAATCACCTGTATTGGTGGATTTAATCTGTTCTGCATCCACTTTGAGGTTTCTTTTGGCTACCAGTCCCAGGTCGTGGTCAACATTGGTTTTATGAAAAGCTTTATTTAAGTCAAATTTTTTCGGTTCATTAACTACCAGGTCATTGATACCTGCAAATAGCCTGTCGCGGATATCCATCTGGTTGGCAGTGGCATCATCAATCAACCTGGCCTTGGTAAAATCAATACCCAGGTACATGGTGGGAGTTTCGCTGGAGCTAAAAAAATCTTTGAGGGTTTGCGAAAAAGCCGGTTGTGCCAGCGAACAAACAAGCATAAAAGACATGAATAAGCCGGTTTTTACAGTGCGTTTCATGATCATATTTTTTTATGGTTTTTAATGAAAATCTTCATTTCGCATCTGGCTATCACAGCACCGTTGCAGCGGGTGGTGCCATTGATCACAGACACATCAAACACCTGGTTGCCAATAATAATCTCCGTTTCAATAATATCACCCACGGCAGGCAGTGCCACCACCTCAAAATTTTTGACTGCGCCAATATAACCAACACGTACCGGTGCATTTTCCTTATTGGCTTCGTAGCCGGCCCTGGCAGCAGCTGTTTGTGCAATATTCTCCAGCAGGCCGGGTTCTGTGAACAGCCCGTTTTCTACAAAAATATTTTCCTTTCTTACCTCCAGGCTGGTACGGGTAATATTGCCGTCAGAATACTGTAACTCATCTATCATTACAAATGGGGCCCGCTGCGGAATCAGTGACTCGATATTTTCTTTTGCTACTATCATTCAGATTTATGCTTGCCAGAAATCATAATAATTAAACCATTGTTCAGGGTATATTTTTGCCTTTTCTTCCATAGCAGCGGCAAACTCCTGCAACAGCTGCTTCATCATTGCATCTTTTGATGGCGCTTTGTATTCTTTTACCTCACTTGCAAACAGGTGGTAATGTGTATCCGTTTCCTTGAATGCAAATACAAAAGACAGGGGTACTTTAAAAGTAGCCGCCAGCACAAAGGGACCTGCCGGAAACCTGGCAGGTGCACCCAAAAAATCGCAGGTCATTGTTTTGTTGCCTTCTACAAACCTGTCTGCATGTATGCATACCAGCTCATTGTTTTTTAATGCTTCGCTGATGGCATATATATGCGAAAGATCTTCTTTAATGACTATTACCTGCATATTCCGCTGCCCAGTTACTCCCTCCAGGTATTTTTTTATCTGCTGGTGCTCTCCGTCGTACATCACTACATTAATCTTTGTATTCAGCCTTTGTAACAAATGTCCGGCAATTTCCCAGTTACCCAGGTGGGCGCTCAGCAGCAAACCACCCTTTTGCATCGCCGTTATATTCCGCAGGTTTTCTTCTCCGTCAAAGTTAAAGCTGAACTTATTAGGAATACCAGACATTATCACCACTTTGTCGATGATGGTCTGGCCCAGCCTGTAATAGTTTTTATACAAAAGGCCCAGCGAACGCCAGCGGCCATAATGTAACTTTCTATGAAAGTAATGAAATATGAGTTTTGACGCCCTGAACGAAAATAAAAAATAATAAATAACCACTGCACGCAGCAACAGGTAGGCGGGCTTCACTCCAAAATAACGGAGGATGCTTACAAAAATACGGTAACCAAATGGGGTGCCCCTGCTTTTACCCTGCCAGGAAGGCATCAGGCGAGTTCTTTTGCATTAACACGGCGGATAACGTAGTCGTAGAAATCCTGGAAACTTACAATACCGGTAAAATCTTCGGGCTTTACCTTAAAACCAAAATTACTTTCTACCACTACCACCAGGTCTATATAGTCAAGGCTGTCCAGGTCAAGTGTTTCTTTAAGATTGCCTTCAGGTGCAATCTTGCCGGGTGCCACTTCAAATTCTTCGGTAAGAAATTCGTTTATTTTCAGGATAATGTTCTCGTTGGTCATATGCAGTAGTTTATCAGGTCCACTTTTTTACAATCAGGGATGAGTTGGTGCCTCCAAACCCAAAAGAATTCGACAAAAATATTTCAAATTCTTTACTTATGGTAGTTTTTGCGATGTTCAGTTTGGCAGAATCTTCATCGGGGTTTTCAAAATTAATATTGGGTGCTATAAAGCCATTTTGCATCATCAGCATAGAATACACAATCTCGCTGGCGCCCGCCATCCAGCACTCGTGCCCGGTCATCGATTTTGTTGAACTAACATAAGGCAGCGATCCTCCAAAAACCTGATCAATCGCCCTTGCTTCGCTGGCATCGCCTACCGGGGTAGACGTTGCATGTGCATTGATATAGGCGATGTCTTTGGGCTGCAAACCAGCGTCTTTTAGTGCCATGGTCAGTGCCCTTACCGGTCCATCTACCGTTGGGTTAGAAATATGCCCCCCGTTGGAGGAAAATCCGTAACCCAATACCTCTCCTAAAATAGGCGCGCCTCTTTTCAGTGCAGATTCCAGGCTTTCCAGAATGACCGTAGCAGCGCCACCACTGGGTATTAAACCGTCCCTGTCTCTATCAAAGGGGCGGGAAGCTTTTGTGGGGTCCGATTCGCGCACCGAGAACGCCGATAAGGCATCAAAATTGCCCATGGAAAATTTATTAATCTCCTGTGCCCCGCCGCAGATAACGCATTCCTGCAAACCGCTTTTAATAAAATGATACCCCAGCCCAATAGCGTGAGAACCGCTTGCACAGGCGGCACTTACCGTAAAATTGATGCCTTTCAGTTTAAATATGGTCGCCAGGTTCATGGTTACCGTAGAGTTCATGGTCTGAAAAACCGACCCTGAACCCACCAGCATGGTATCTTTTTTATCGCGTATAATATCAATACCATGAATCACCGGCTCGGCAGAACTGTCGTTGCCGTACAAAACGCCCACTTCCTTGCTGTCAATATAATCCTGGTCCATAGCCGCGTTCTTCAACGCTTCTACCGTTGCCATATATGCGTATTCCCCCTGTTCGGGCAGCATAACCCGGGCCCGCCTGTCAAGCAAACCTTTTAAGTTGGGCCTTTCTACAAAACCGGTCAGGGCGCTGCGGTAGCCAAATTCCTTACGGTCGGCGTCAAAAACAATACCCGACCGGCCTTCGTACAGCGATTGCCGTACTGCTTCCTGGTTTTTACCCAGGCAGGAATAAATGCCCATCCCCGTTATCACTACTCTGTTCATAGTCTGGTATAGAATTACTGACTGCTATTATAATTTTTATGGTACCGGCTTTTAGCAAATAATTCAACATCGTTGCGTCGCACCCTTATACGGCAGCTCTTTACTCACCTCCCGGGTGTTTTCTTCACTGTCAACTGAGTCAACTGTACTGATTTTTTCAAAGCTTCTGCACATATATAAAAATAATGCAACGCTGCATATTACCACATTGTTTTTTCACACCCTAAAATTACTGCTATGAGTTGTTGTTTTTGCAGCATGAATGGTTGCTGCTACCGGAAACTTGATCAGGGTAAACATATTGAAATCCAGGTGCAGTATCAGGAATACAGGCCACCATTGATGGATAATACCTCGGCAGTGATGTACCCAGCTTCTTTAGACGCCAGGAACCCTACCGCATGGGCTACTTCTTCCGGAGTGCCAAAACGTCTTACCGGAATCATACCAGACAGTTCTTTTTCGTCCAGCCCCTCTGTCATATCCGTCCTTATAAATCCAGGTGCTACGGCGTTTACGGTAATGCCACGGCGGCCTATTTCCTGGGCCAGGGCCTTGGTTGCCCCAATTACACCGGCTTTGGCAGCTGAATAATTGGCCTGGCCGGCCATTCCCTTTAAGCCCGATAAAGAGACAATGTTGATAATGCGGCCATATCTTTTCAATAACATTGCGTTCAATACCTGGCGGGTAACATAAAAAAAGCCGTCCAGGCTGGTGCGGATAACATCGTCCCACTGGCTGTCTTTCATAAATACCATCAGCCCGTCTTCTTTTATACCGGCATTGTTTACCAATACTTCAATATGCTTATCGGTATTGGCTTCCATCCAACCGCCCAGTTTCTGCTGAATATCTTCTTTTGAGCCTACATCAAACTGTAAAGGTTCGCCATCGCCGCCATTGGCTTTAATCAGCGCCATGGTATTGCCGGCCTCTGTTTCATTGCCTTTGAAATTAACCAGTACATAGTAGCCCATGGCGGCCAGTTTTATACAAACTGCCCTGCCTATGCCTCTTGATCCGCCGGTGACTAACGCACAATTCATGCTCTGGTACTTTGGTGATGATAAATGATGGATGCCGCCAACGGCTTACTTGGTCAACTCCGGAACCGGCTTTGTGGCGCCCGATCTGCCGGAAAATACGTTTTCGGCTGTTTCCAGGTAAGTTTTTACCTGTTTCAGCTCCTTATACATTGGTTTATCTTCAATAAACATCGGGAAAATATTTCTTACCTCGTTATACACCTGCAGGGTGTAGCTGGACAGCCGCGGTGTGCATTTCAAAAAGTCTACCGCCTGCAAAACCGCCACCATCTGTATGGCCAGTACTTCAAAAGAATTATCGATGACCCTTTTGGTGATATTGGCAGCATTGCAGCCCATGCTTACAATATCCTGGTTGTCGTTATTGTTGGGTATGCTGTGCACATACATAGGGAAGGAGAGTGTCTGGTTCTCTGCCACCGTAGAGGTAGCCGAAAACTGCATGCCCTGCACGCCAAAATTAAAGCCCAGTACACCCAGATTCACAAATGGCGGGAATTTCTGGTTCAACTTATCATTCAGCAGGTAGTTCAGTTGTCTTTCTGCCAGCATAGATAGTTTTGTGATGGCTATTTTCAGCTTGTCCATTTCAAGCGATACATAATCGCCGTGGAAATTGCCTCCGTGAAAGATATTCTCATTTTCATGATCAATCACCGGGTTATCGTTCACAGAGTTCAGTTCATTCAGCAATACCGCTTCTGCCTGCTGTATGGTATCGTAAATTGGACCGAGTATCTGGCTTACGCAGCGCAGTGAGTAGTATTCCTGCACCTTGTCTTCAAATACTTCCTGGTTAATGTTTTCTGGTTTGTAGAGATGCTGTGAGCGGCTGCGGATCATTTTGCTGTCTTTCAGCATTTCCCGCTCCATGGCAGCAATCTTGTTCTGACCGGCATGCTTTTTTACCACGTTCAGTTCATAAGAATAGTGGTCGTCAAAAGCTTCCACCACCTCATTGGTCATGGCCGAAAGGGTAACCGCCCATTCCAGCAGTTTTTTTGCTTCTATAATATTCACCAGCCCTATACCCGTCATGGCAGACGTGCCGTTTAACACGGCCAGCCCCTCGCGCATATAGATAGCAAGTGGTTTTATGTTCAGTTCCCTGTACACTTTTTCGGTAGGCTGCATGGTGCCTTCGTAAATCACTTCACCTTCGCCAATCAATACCAGGGCCAGGTGGGCAAGCTGCACCAGGTCGCCGCTGGCACCCACGCCACCATGTTCATAAATGCAGGGGTATACGTTTTTATTGATGAGGCTTACCAGTAGTTCTATGATATCTGTATGTACGCCGGAATAACCCTGCAAAAGACTGTTTAAACGTGCCAGCATCAGTGCTTTTACCAATATCGGTTCCAGCAGTTTGCCGCCGCCGGAACAATGGCTTCGGATAAGGTTGTATTGCAGCTGGGTAATATTGTCTTCGCTTACCTTGTATTGCGCCATGGGCCCAAAACCGGTGTTAATGCCATAAATGAGCTTGTTCCTGGAAAATTTTTTCAGAAACTGGTGACTGGCGTCTACCCTTTCCAGGGTAGCAGCCGGGATAGATACCTGCTTGCCATTAAATAAGATCTCATTACAATCATCCAGTGTGAGCTGTTTTTCCACAATAACGTTCATAAATCGGTTTGTAAGTTTGAGAGCACCAAAAATAATATAAACCAACCATATATTTGGTTTGATTGCGCGGGCGGTAAATGAGTGCTGCAACCGGGGCTTTCCGGCCCATCAAAATGTAATTTTTAAGCCCATTTCTTTTTGCAGGTGCAGCAACGCTTCAGCGTTGCCAATGGCATCATCTACCGGGTGATGCGTATGCTTTGTTTTTCTCAGATGCTTAAAGTTTCGGAAACTGTCTTTTACCATTCCCTTGTATAAACTGCCCAGGTTCTGGGAACTGAATCCAAAAGGGTTATTTCCGGTGAAATGGCGAAAATACCAGCAGATAAACATCCAGTCGAACCCGTTGTTGTTACTGATAAAAACGGGTCTACCCGTGCATTCGGCAGCTATCCAGGCTGCAAAACGGGTCATTACCTCCATCGGGTCATCAAATGCCAGCACTTCCTGGCGGGTATGACCGGATACTGCCAGGGCTTCCGGGATAAATTTTTTTGAGATGGGCCGCAGCTTTCCGTAAAAGGTTTTATCCAGCTTTTCATTCACCAGTACCGCGCCAAAAGAAATCATTGAATAATATCCCGGAATAGGCCCATCGCTTTCAATATCTACCATGATGTAGGTCATAGGAATGTTACCAGGTGGATTTTGTGAAGGGAGTTTTGTCCCGAAGAGTATTAATCGCGGGAAGGGCTACAACCGCCCCTATATCTATGTCGCCCCTGCCTGGCGGCCAGGCAGGCTTTCCGGGCTGGGTACTTGACTGGGAGAAATAATATCTAATCATAGAGACTAAAAACGCAATCAACCGCCTCATCCTTCAATCTTAACATCCTCAAAATCTTAGTACAGACAATTATCGCTTATCAATAAACTTCACCGGCTTCCTGCTGCCCTCGGGGAACTGGATTTGCTGCATTGCCGCTGCAGTAATATATTTTACATGCGGACTCACCCGCAGTTTGGCCTGCAGGTAGGCGCGTATGCGGTGGTCTGTTTCAACCTTATTGTCTGCGGGCAGTATGTGCAGCAGCACTTCGTCCATGCCTATATCGTTGCTGTATACTTCTGCTGTATACTCCAGCACTTCTTCCATTTCATTCAGCAGGTCGAACAGGGCGGGCGGATACAAAGTAGTGCCCTTGTATTTTATCATCTGCTTTTTACGGCCCAGTACCGGTGAAAGCCGCAGGGTATTGCGGCCGCAGCTGCATGATTCGTCCATATACATACAGATATCGCCCGTTTTGTAGCGTAATAACGGCATAGCCTCCACGCCAAGGGTGGTAATGGTTACTTCCCCCGCTTCGCCAGGCCCCACCGCTTCGCCTTTTTCATTCAGCAATTCTACTATCAGCAGATCAGGATTGTGGTGACCGCCTCTGCCGGCGCCGCATTCAGTGAAGGCGGTTTGCATCTCTGTGCTGGCGTAGGTAGAATACAGCTGAATATTCCAGGCTTCGGTAATCTTTTTACCCAGTATGTTGAAAGAAAAATCTGTGTTACGGATATTCTCTCCAATACAAATCGCCTTTTTTACGGAACTGCTGTTGATGTCTATTTTATGATCCTTTGCGTATTGAATCAGCTTTAATATAAACGAGGGTACGCCTACAATAGCCGTGGGTTGCAGGCGCTGGATGGTTTGCCATTGCAGCGAAGGTACACCCGGACCTACCCGTATTATGCCAGCACCCATTTTGCGGATGCCGGCATAATAGGCCATGCCGGCCATAAACTGCCTGTCAAGCGTCAGCATCAGCTGGTAGATATCTTCCGGTTTTCCATCAGCACATAAAAAAGAACTGTATTCATTAAAAGCCAGGCGCTGCAAATCATTTTCCGTAAGCGCTACTGTAACGGGGCTGCCGAGCGTGCCGGAGGTAGAAGTATATTCAATGATTTTGTTTTTGGAAACACACAGAAAATCGTCATTCCGCTGTTGCAGATCTTCCTTGGTGGTAACGGGAATCTGCCGCAGGTCTTCCAGCGTTTCTACCTGTTCAACAACAATGGCATTGCTGGAAAACAGCTGCCTGTAAAAAGGCGAGTTTTCCTGCAGGTAAGCCAGTGTCTCCGCCAGCTTTGCCTCCTGCAGTACTTTTATGTCTCCTTTTAATTGCCAGGCGGTCTGTGTAGAATATGTCATCGTATTTGTATGGAACAATAAATGTAAAACTATAAAACAATTCCGTCTGATGCCCTGGTTTTACGGGCTATAAATACTACCAGTTAAGACAGTGGTCAGAGGGGAACCTCAGACCATTCATCCCAGGCTTTCTACAATCACCACCGCGGTGGCCATGGTTTTTATATGAGACAATGAAACCGCAATGGCGCCAATGCCCTGCTGCGCTGCCCAACTGGCCGTGCCGCCGGTTAAACACAGCAGCGGCTTTCCCTGCGCGTCGTGGGTAATTTCAATTTCATTAAATGCGGTGCCGTTTGCCCAACCCGTACCCATTGCCTTAAAAAAAGCTTCTTTGGCAGCAAAGCGGGCGGCATAGTGCTGGTATTTATGAACCGCCGCTTCGCAATATTCAATTTCATGTGCAGAGAAAACAAGTTCCCGAAAACCCTGCTCCTTGCCGATTTTCTCGGCAATCCTTTCCACCTCTACCATATCTATACCCACGCCTTTTTCCATGTTCAGGAACCTGTTTTTTGTACGCATGCAGTTATCTGCCGCCGTATATAATCTTCCTCTTTTTTTGTTGCAATTACTTTGGTGAGCGCTATTTTATAATAAGGAATAGCCGCGGCGTAATTTTTTTGTTTATAAAGGTAATCGCCTGCTATTACATAGGTATGGTAATATTGCGGGTTGCTGTTTACCAGGCTGTCTGTATTAATGGTGCCACCATCGGCAACCCGCTGTTTATACCTTTTGAACAGGGAGAAATTTTTGTAGTCATTGCTCAGCAGGAAACTGTCAGCCGGTATATTCAATGCCGTTTCAGCAATTTCCCTGTTTTCCTTCATGCCGGCCAATGCAAAAACTTTGTGCAGATCATAGGCCACATACTGCCCCAGCTGCCAGGGCGGGGAAGACACCCATACTATCAATTTTTTCGGTTCAAACACAATGGAGTGATGGGCAATCAGCTGGTTCACCGCTTTTTCATTGCCCATACCAATATCACTGTTTTGCAGTCCCCGCCGGTCGCGCAGCAGGTTCACCGTTTTCTGTACGGTATTGGCGCCCGTGGTATCCAATAGTTCCATTACCCTTTTATAGCGGTAGGCCGAAGCACTTTCTTTTACCTGTTCAAGGTTGGCAGGGCTGGTGGCCAATCTATTACTTTGAAAATGATTGGCGCAAACAATGTATTTTTTATGTGGGTCATATACATCCAGCTGCTCCGGTGTTTTTTCAATAATAATGGCTTTGTTGTCTGCAGCGGAGCCCACTAAAAAAGACTCCGACACAAACATTTTTCTTTTGCCTGCAATGGCCAGGGCTTCGCTGGTGTTTTTTGCGTACTGCAGTATTTCACGCGCCACCAGGGACACGGGCGTAGCTGAACCGGAAGGAATGCTGGTTTTGTCAGCATTGATGGTCACTGTTAGTCCCTGCTCATTCATACCGGATACAGCACCAATAAATCCGCCCCATGTAACGGTCATAAATTTATACCCTTTTGAAGGGTTAAAAAACGCTACTATTTTATCCTCTGCAAATTTATCGCCCACATAAAAATCAAAATTGCGGCCGATGATCATATTGCTGTCTGCGGCATTGCCCCAGGTGCCAAAAGAAGTACAGCCCACCAGGGCCATGCTTTGAAGGGCATGCCCAATATCATGCGCGGCATGGTAATTCAAACTGCGTTGGTAAGGTGAGCCCACATAGTCATACTTGTCTGAAAAAGCATTGGAGACGCCGTAAATTTCTTCTTTGTATTCTTCCGTAACATTGTCTGCCAGGTGCCGGTTAAACCAGCCAATCACATATTTAAGAAAATGCCGGTAAAAAGTGGAAGGCACCATTTTATTGATTTGCTCATTAAAATGATCTTCCTGGCGCTGCACCAGTTCCTGGGTAAGCTTTCCGTTTACCACGCCCATTTCATAGGGATTGCCTTCTACATACAACTCATACAGGCCGGAATTGCTTTTCCTGAACCAGCTGTTTTTAATACTGTACAAACCAGCCGCAGATTCAGTACGCTGCAACTGCAGGCTGCTGGTATCTGCAGGCGCTGGCGGATGAATAGTGGCCACTATTACCAGGTAAATAAAGCCTGCCAGCAACAAAGCCGACAGCACAGCAAATACCCGTCCCGTCCTTCTCCAAATCTTATTTTTATTGCTACGCATTTCTGATTTTATCTATGATGGAATCGTTACCCAGAATGGCGGTGCAGGTAACCAGCCCGCTCATGGCCGCCCCCAGTATGCCGTGCATATTCAGATTTTGTCCTGTGAAATAGAGATTGGGCACTTTCGTACGCGGAGAAATAAATGTCCGCAGCGGATCCTTATAGTCTTTTACGATGCCGTACAGCGAGCCATCGTCATTGCCAATATAATCCCTGAAAGAAAGTGGGGTAGCCGTATAGTAAGCCTTTATACAGTTCCGGAACCCGGGAAATTTTTTTTCCACCTCGTCCAGCAGTTTTTCTGCCTTTCTCTTTTTAAAGTCATCGTAGGTTTCTCCACGGCTGTTTACTGCCGATACGGTATTGAACGAATGCTCCCATTCCTTCACTTCTTCATACTTCATATAGGTAAGTACAGACATACCTTCTGCATACGCAGTACTTCTGGAGGTGGCACACATGAAAATAGCGTAGCCCAGCGGCCAGTTTTCTTCCGTGTAATCGGCTACACTCCATACGTGTCCTTCTTTATGGCAGTAGTAATTGTACTTGAAATATTTAAAACTGTCTTTTTTGAATACGATATTGATGGTAAAAGAAGAAACGGAGTTCTCCAGGCTTTTCAGCCGCTTGCGGTAAACATTTTTTATAAGATCCGTTTCCGTTATCTCCAGCGTTTTTACCGGGTGCATGTTCGAAATAAAAATATCGGCATACATTCGTGCGCCGGTGGATAATTCAACATAAGTTATCCGCCCGTTTTCCTCTACAATTCTTTTCACCTCGCTGTTCCGGTGAATAACGCCCCCGCTGGTACGGATGTTTTTGGCCATGATATGCCCTATCTGCGAGCCACCGTCTACACATTTCCAGGAGCTTTCAATATAATGATTAAGTATCAGCGAATGCACATAAAATGGTGTTTTATCGGGCTGCCCTGCATAGAGAGAATTATTGCCTGCCAGCACCACCTGCAGTCTCTTATTGCTGGTAATGGATTCTATAAATGTTTTGGTATCTATTTCCAGTACGCTTTCCTTTTCATTGTAAGCGCCTCCGGAGCGCAGGTTATAGAGGGGGAACTTACTGCAAACATATTTTATCTTATCGCAGTATTCACGCAGTGCTTTTTCTTCGTCGGGAAAATCTACCAGCAACCTGCTGATAAAATTTTCATAGCCCTGTGCAAAAACGTATTCCTTATCGTCGTTGTCAATGATAATTTTATCAAATACATCCATGTCCAGCTGCTGCAGTTTCAGCTTATCCATCAGCCCCAGGTATTTGAAGATCTGGTAAAGATTCTGTCCCTTACTGAGGCCACCCAGGTAGTGTACACCAGAGTCGAACACTACTTTGTCCCTGGCATAGGTTTGCAGGCAGCCGCCAATCTGCCTGTTTTTTTCCAGCACGCATACTTTATAGCCTTCGCGGCTGAGTACATCGCCGCAAATGAGACCGCCCATACCGCTTCCTATTATTATGATATCATACCGCTCCATTATAATTCAGCTATGCCTGTTTTAATACAAAAATAATGTTTGATGTATAGGTTGTCTCGTCTATTTCGCGGCATTCCAGGCCATGCGCCGCCGCCATCTCTTTTATCATGCTGCCGGAAAGAAAAAACAGTCCCTTCCCGGAGGTTTTGTTAAAACCAATGATTTCCGTTGAAAACACTTCTGTCAGCTCAGTTCCACGATGTCTTTTGGCCAGTTCCTTATTGCCATCCCTGATAATGATGAGGCCGCCCGGAGCCAGGTGACGGATACATTTTTCAATAACAAGTTTTTGCTGTTCCGGTTGCAGGTAGTGCAAGATATCCATCATTACAATGCCATCGTACACAGCAAAAGGGTATTCAATTACGTCTGCATGCCCAAACTGAATATTGTCATCCTTGCTGAAACAATGGTTGGCCGTGGCAATCTTCTGTTCGTCGTAATCTATACCGGTAATCATCCGCTGCGGGCAAACAAAATGCAGCATATAGGGCATGAAACCGTAGCCGCAGCCTATATCCAATATGCTGCCCTGCCTGGGCAACAGCTCATTAAAAAGCTGGTAGTTTTTTTCCATGCGTACTTTGATGCGCATATACCACTCCAGCACCGGCCCTTTGTAGATATAGTTGTAACGCAGCTGCTCATTGAAATAGGCAGGTTGTTCTATCTGCCCGGCCAGTTCATCCAGCGATGCTTTAAAATAGCGGCCAATTTTTTTTGTACGCTCCGCATAACCATTACCAAAATTTTCATCTGTGGGTGTAATTCGCGGTAAGAAAGAAAGCGTTACCGTTCCATCTTTTACCAGGAAATCATCTTTGCTGAGCGTGTAATGGGTACCATGAATCAATACCGGTAATATATCCAGTCCCAGTTTCTCTGCT
>JANPGT010000195.1:0-2921 GCA_031424135.1 Chitinophagaceae bacterium | reverse complement strand
GGCAGACTTTATTGGCCAGGATTCCGTAGCCCTGGTATTGGGCGATAATATCTTTTATGGCGCCGGCCTGGGCAAAATGCTGGAAGCCAATACGAAACCCGATGGTGGCATTGTGTATGCCCCAATTACAAACGCCTGGGCCAGTCCGTTGGGCAGCGGCTGTTCTGCGTAGGAGAATTTAAGACCCAGGGATTTGCCGTCTCCAAAGAGTTTTTTAAACAAGGGCAGATCGTGCGGTGTGGAAATAATGAGAATATCCTGGATGCCTGCCAGCATAAGGGTAGACAGCGGGTAATATATCATTGGCTTATCGTACACAGGCATGATCTGTTTACTGATAGCGTAAGTTATGGGATGTAAACGCGTACCTGAGCCGCCGGCAAGTATGATTCCTTTCATGAGGAGTGCAATATTTAGTCCGCAAGATAGGCAATGGTATAAGACAGAACAAAACAGGCAGGATAACACAAAGTAAAAAGCAACGCCGGTCAGCGTTGCTTTTTTATTATAAGAGGTTGAATATATTTTAGATAAAAAGTTGTAAGAGGTAATAGACGGCAGCAGCAAGCGCCGCACTCACCGGTATGGTAAGTATCCATGCCCAGAGTAAATTAATGGTAACGCCCCATCTTACAGCTGATAAGCGTTTGGTAGCACCTACGCCAATGATAGCACCCGTTATGGTATGGGTTGTACTTACCGGTATGCCAAAATGTTCGCTCATATACAATGTAAATGCACCGGCGGTCTCGGCCGCTACACCTTCCAGCGGGGTTACTTTGGTAATGCGGGTACCCATTGTTTTAATGATTTTCCAGCCACCGCTCATGGTGCCAAGCGCAATGGCAGTAAAGCTGGAAAGGGGCACCCACCAATACACGCTTACAAATTCTTTAAAGGTCATGTCAATTCCCTTTGATTTATGGTAAAAAATCATGGCTGCGCCAATAATACCCATAACTTTTTGGGCGTCATTACTACCGTGCCCAAGACTAAATAAGCCTGATGATACAAGTTGAAGCCGCCTGAACCAACTGTCAGCTTTATAGGGATTGGCCCGCCGGCAAATATTTACAATGAGCAGGGTAATGATAAAAGCTATTACCATACCGATTAGTGGTGCCGCAAAAATGAATAGAAAGGTCTGAATGACCCTGCCCGTCTCAAAATTGATTACAGATTGGCCGCCGCCGTGAAAGCCTTTAGCGTGTGCAATGGCCGCTCCAATAAAGCCTCCCATCAAAGTATGCGAAGAAGAAGAGGGTATGCCGAACCACCAGGTAAGCAGGTTCCAGATAATAGCCGCAATCAGACCTGAGAAAATGACTTCAAGGCTTACAAACTCCGGGTTTACCCATTTGGCGACTGTATTACCTATTCTGAATTCTCCTATAAAATATTTTGAAACAAAGAAAGCTGCAAAATTCCACATTGCCGCCCATAGTACCGCCTGGAAAGGGGTAAGAACTTTGGTGGAAACGATGGTAGCAATGGAATTGGCTGCATCGTGGAACCCGTTTATATAATCGAAGACAAACGCCAGTATAATGATGATTACAAGAAAGGTCATAAAGAATAATGTGATGAATGTGGTAATGTGGAAATGTGAAAATGTAAAAAGGTATAAATGGCTGTTTCATTAGCACATTCATCACATTTGTCACATTTACACATTTGCATCAGGCGTATTTAATAATAATAGATTCAATTACATTGGCGGCATCTTCACATTTATCTGTTACAATCTCCATTACCTGGTAAATTTCTCTTTTCTTGATAACCTCTTTGGCATCCGGTTCTGTTTCAAAAAGGCGATCAATACTCAGGTCAAAAATGTCATCTGCCTGGTTTTCTATGCTGTTTACTTTTACCAGTGCATCTGTAATCTTGCGCATGTTTTTCATGTCGCGCAGTTCTACCACGGCGTTCTTTATCTGTTCGGCACCCTGCTCAATCAGGTCGGCCATTTTTTGAATACCCTGGTCGTTGGGATTTACTTTATAAAAATTGATTTTCTTGGCAGAAGAATAAATATAATCAGCGATATCGTCCAGCGCAGAGGCCAGGTAATGGATATCTTCCCTGTCGAACGGAGTAATGAAATTACGTCCCAGTTCGGTGAAGATGCGGTGGGTAAAATCGTCATTGATATGCTCCAGGTCCTCCATTTTAGAGATCAGCGCTGCACGCTTGTCGAAATCGGGTTCTGCTACTACATCCTTCATCAGCCTGCCCATCTGGGCCACGGTAGCCGCTACTTCTTCAAACAGTGAATAAAACACCCTGTCTTTCGGCATAAAAATCTTTAAAAACGAATTGGCCATAGCACTAAAATTTGGGCAAAAATAGAATCTTTGGACTGCCTTTCAAGTAATTAATGTTTGGTAATAATTTCTTAATATAGAAACTGCTTTTTTAATAGTTTTGGCCCCTATACAACCAAAACAAATGATTAAAAGGCTGCTGGCTAACATATTGGTCTTTTTTATTATAAATGAGGCCCAAAGCCAGTTCCTGATGGATATGATTGACACGACCAAGGATCTGGGCAAAAGCCTGTTCTCTTTGACCCGCAACCTTAACCATATCCGCATCAGCGGCTATATTCAACCCCAGTTCCAGGTAGCTGCTACCAAGGGACAGAGCAGTTTCGACGGGGGCGATTTCCCCGCCCACGTAAACAACCGTTTCAGCCTGCGGAGGGGACGTTTACGTTTTGATTATGCGCGTTTTAACAAATTAAACCTGCCTTCGCTGCAATTTGTCTTCCAGTTTGACGGTACGGAAAGGGGGGTATTCATCCGTGATTTCTTTGGCAGGGTGTTTGAAAACCGGTGGCAATTGTTTTCGTTTGCAGCAGGCATGTTTGCCCGGCCCTTTGGGTACGAAGTAAACCTGGGCTCGCCCGACCGGGAATCGCC
>JANPGT010000194.1:0-2554 GCA_031424135.1 Chitinophagaceae bacterium | reverse complement strand
GGTATGATCCGGTAGCTTATTTTACAGAAAGTAAAGCCGTGAAAGGGGATAAGAAATTTACTCATACCTGGAATACCGCTACCTGGTATTTTGCCAGCCAGCAAAACCTGGACGCATTTAAGGCAAACCCGGAGAAATTTGCACCACAGTACGGCGGCTATTGTGCTTATGGATTGGCAGACGGCCACAAAGCGCCCACCGATCCGGAAGCCTGGACGATTGTGAACAGTAAGTTGTACCTGAACTATAACAAAAACGTTCAGCAATCATGGAAAAAGAAACCTCAGGAGTATATAGAGACTGCAGACAAGAAATGGCCTTTGTTGAAAGATAAGGAGTAAGAATAAAGCAGTATAGGTGAGGTTCTGGGGTGGCAGCAGTGCCGCCCCTTTTTTATTGAAAAGCAGTTCTGTGTAAACCAGCTGACTGCGGGGAATACCATTATTTGCCAGCTTGCATCAAGTAGTATTTATTTTATTGTATATGCAGGTAAATAGTTCAATTGAAAAGCAACAGGAAAAGGAAACGGGCCGGATAGAGACATTCAGTGATGGTGTCTTTTGTGTAGCCATTACGTTACTGGCATTGGAAATAGGAGTAGCGGCAAAGAATACGACGACCAATGAAGCGCTGCTGCAATCGCTGTTACGGCTATGGCCTGTTTACCTGTCTTATTTTATCAGTTTTATAAACGTGCTGCTGGCGTGGATAGGTCACCATGGATTATTTAAACATCTCAGAAATACCGATAATGCTGTGATAATTACGAACGGTTTCCTGTTGATGCTGATAGCATTGGTACCATTCCCTACTAAAACACTGGGCTTATTCCTGCAAACAGGTGCTTTTAAAGCGGCTGTTATTTTCTATACAGGCTATTTTGTATTAATTAGCCTTGCCTTCAGGTTATTGTGGTGGGCTGCCTGCTCCAGGCAGCATTTACTGGTGCATGGCATCAGTAAGGCAACCATCAGGAAAATAACTTTCAATGAAAACACAGGGCTGATTTGCAATGCTGTTATACTGGCTGTTTCATTTATATCACCCTGCACGGCCCTGGTGCTTAGTTTTGTAATGTGGATATACTGGATGTGTTTTTCATAGCCGTCCCTGCGTGAGCGTAAAAGAAAAGCGAACACTTAATGATTACTTTAATACCAGTCCAAATGATGCAATGCTGCCAATGATATTTAACAGGCAATGGGTGAATATGGCCACCCTGAGGTCTTTCGTTTTCCAGGTGATATAGATCATCGGTAGCAGTGACAGTATTAATGTGGCGTAAATATAGGGTTGCCAGAAATGGTAAAGAGAGAATAACACAGAGTTAATAACAAAGGACCATTTCCCAAAAGCATTCATCCTTGGCAGCAGGTAACCTCTGAAATAAAGTTCTTCAAGAAAGGGCGCTGCAATACCATTCAGCAACAGGTTTACAACCAGTACTAATTTTATTTTGCCTGGGTCATAGCCTTTAAAATCCTGGGTGGTATACCAGCCAGGTAACCAGCTGAGTAACTTAGAGCTGATCCACATATTGAGCGGTTGGGTAATGCCCCAGATAATAAAAGCAATCACTACCAATAGCAGCACGTACATGATGAGTTTGCCCATTGGCAATCGCCGGTTAAAGCCGTTAAGTTTAGTAATGTTTGTCAGCTGTTCCTTATTTTTAGCGCCCACCAGGTGCAGTGCCAAAACCGGCAAGGCCACCAACGCTACGGAGAGTAGTATACCCATCTGTGGGGGATAACCGTATTGTATAACAGCGGGCGTAATCAGTATGAATGCAATGGTTATCGCTGCTCCCGGGTACAGGTGGAACAGGATGGATTTAAGGCGGGGTATTTGTTTCATTTTAATCTGTTTGTAGGTGCTGGAGGACTTTCTGCAGCTCAGTATGTGCAGTATCTGCAGTGCCGTTTTGTAACAGTTGGTGTTCTGTGATAACCCTTAATAGTTCCGCTACCCCCCAAGCCTGTGCTATGCAGCCCCTGGGATGATGTGGAGCCCCCGCGTCGAAGATTTCGGATACACTGCCAATGCAGCCTTCATTAATATGGTAGCTGAAGGCATTAATTACTTCAATGGCTTTTGCTGGTGACTGGTTAACTTTAATCAGTGCATCTATATAGGGGCCCAGCAGCCAGCTCCACACTGTTCCCTGGTGGTAAGCTGCATCCCTATGGTAGGCATCTCCACCGTAGACGGGTATATAATGCTGATTTGTTGATGGAAGTGTTCTTAATCCCACAGGTGTATACAATTGATCTTCTACTGCCTGTAAAACCATTTTTGCCTGTTCTCCTTCAATTAATGGAAAAGGCAGGCTGATGGCCAGCAGCTGGTTGGGTCGCAGATCGGTTATAGGTGCTCCATTTTCATTAATACAATCAAAGAGATAGTTGCCACCTGTCCACCAGAATTTGCTGGCGAAACTGTTTTTTACTTTCTGCGCGCTGGCAATTACCTGCGCTGCATCTGCGTCTTGTTTGTTTAATAATAATAAGCGGGCAAATATCTGCAATACATTGTACCAGAGCGCTTGTATTTC
>JANPGT010000193.1:0-3768 GCA_031424135.1 Chitinophagaceae bacterium | reverse complement strand
TCAGAATTTTTTCTGAAATACAAGCTGGATAAGCGCTGGGGAATAAAAGCTGTTTACCAGTTTTACTTTGCTGAATACAAAACCACCACTATCCGTCAAACCGCGCCGGATGGTACCCTGGTAGACAGGTTCAGGAACAAGGCGAATATGCTGGGTGCCGGTGTATCTTATCATTTTTAAAAAATGCTCCAATGAAAAAAAATCCGGTAATCTTTAGCCTGTTGCTGCTTTTTTGCACTGCCTGTACTAAAAGCAATGAGACTGCCACTACACCGCTCAATGAAATGCTTCCTGCAGACAGCGTATCGCTGGTTACAGGGGCTTTTATGAATGGCCCCTACGGTACAGTTTCCGGCAAGGCTGCAGTAAATATTGATAACGGCGTGTACACCCTTTCGCTGGAAGAGGTGAAGGTATCCAATGGTCCAGACCTGCACGTGTATCTTTCCAAAGAGGTGCAACCGGTCAATTTTATAGACTTGGGTAAATTAAAATCAACGGCAGGAAACCAGTTGTACGCCATTAATGGTATGCCCGATTTGTCTGTCTACAAATATGCCCTTATCCATTGCCAGCAATACAATCATTTATTTGGAAGTGCAGCCTTAAAATAGGTCAGTATGAAAAAGCCGGTTATCGTATGGCCCTTTCTTTCTCTGCTGGCATTTACGCTGGTATCGTTTGGATTCAGCCTTCCACAAAACAGGCAGCAAGCGCTGCCGTCCACAAACAATGGTATAGCTGTAGTAGAATTGTTTACGTCCGAGGGCTGTTCCAGTTGTCCGCCCGCAGATGAGGCCGTGACTGCATTGTCTCATGATTATCCAGCCAGCGTATTTGTATTGGGCTTTCATGTAGATTACTGGAACTATCTTGGTTGGAAAGATGTGTTCAGTGACGCGGCGTATTCAAAAAGGCAGGAAGCGTATGCCGGTGCATTTAGACTAAGCAGCATTTATACACCGCAGGTGGTGGTAAATGGCCGTTACCAGTTTACCGGTTCAGATAAAACACGTTTGTACAATACTGTTGAAAAGGAATTGGTAAAGGACCTGCCAGCCAGGGTTGAATTAAAAGCAGCAACGAACGGGCAGTATATCAGGGTAGATTATACAACTATGGGTGCGGAAAAATCGTGGACGCATTTTGCGTTGGTGCAGCGGCAGGCCAGCAGTGCTGTACAGCGGGGAGAGAACAGCGGAAAACAATTGCACCATATTGATGTGGTGCGTGATTTTATGACCTCATCGTCAGCCAGCGGTTTTGTTAATCTGCACCTTCCAGCTGGCTGCAAGGCTTCTGATTTCCGGGTAATAGGTTTTGTTCAGCACAAAGAAGACCTGCATGTTAACGGGGCCGCTGCCTGTTCAATCCAATAAAATACAGTATTTCAAATTGCTCACATTTTCACATTTGCCATATTTCCACATTTCTCATATTGCCATCAGGCTGCAGCCGCGCAGGTCTGAGTTGTCTGTACGTCCAATTACTTCAAAGCCGCCATCGGGGTGCATTTTTCCGGCATCGTCTGTAGCAATAAAAGAGCAGGAATGGATATTGGCCAGGTCTATTACGTTTATAATACCGCTGGGGGAACCAGCAGGCTGCAGCGGATCGTCATCGGCCCGCAATAGTACTTTCATCCAGGGAGGGCAGTAAAAAATGCCATTGGCTTTTGAATAGGCCTGCGATAGTAATTCCGTCATGCCATACTCAGAATGAATGGTTGGCACTCCCAGCCGTTCTTTTAAGAAGTCGTGTACCTGCTGGCGGGTCCATTCTTCACGGCGGCCTTTCATACCGCCTGTTTCCATCACTACGGTATGCTGCAACTGCATCGGGAATGCTTCTGCAAAATCAAGCAGGGCAAAAGTAACGCCAATGAGCAAGGTCTTTTGTCGCCGCTTTTCCAGCTCCCGAAGCGTATTGAAAAGTTTTTCATGTTCATATAAATAAAAACCGCTGTCGGGGTGCCCGCTTTGTTTTATCAGTTCATCTGCCATTACTACCAGCGATGAGTTGCTTCTTTCCAGGTAGGAGGGAAGCAGCCCGATAATACACCAGTTGGAAACAGCGCTATAAAACAGCTGAAAGGCCTGCAGGAAACTCTGCCGGTAGACATCGAGGCTTTTCACCAGGTGCCGGCTATTGATGGTTTGGGTGGTGCCACTGCTTTCAAAAACAGCCTCCGGCACAAAACTGCCGGTAACCACCTGGTGTGATTTGAAAAACCGGATGGGCAGGAAAGGTATCTCTTCTATACTGTTTACTTTAACAGGCGGTCTGCCAACGGCATCGGCATATTGTGCGTATAGGGCATTGTGGGTGTATTGGAAGGCAAAGATTTCCAGCGCAAGACGGTCAAATTGAGCCGCTTTTACACTGAAAACTTTATCATTCCATTCACCTGATATGTTAGGTAATTCAACGGGCATCGTCTAAATTTGTTGATAACATTTGAATATGAAAAAACTATTAATAGCTGGTTTTGTGTTGGTTGTGCTTTTTGCGTGCAACAAAGATAAGTATCAAACAAAGCCGCAGATTTCCTTAAAATCCGTGGGCACCAAAGTAGTTCCGGTGAATGGTCTGCTGAACGTAGTGCTTTCTTATACTGACAAGGAAGGAGATATCAGCGATTCAATGTACATTAAGAAAATAAGGTTGAATAAAACAGTGGTTGCTACGCTGCGCGATTCGCTCAAATACAAAATTCCTGACTTCCCGAATTATGACAAGGGAGAAATAGACCTGGCGCTGCAATACCAGAATCACCTTATTTCCGCTCTTAATCCGCCCCCCATTCCGGGCAGTAATCCTTCTGTTCCCCAGCCAGATACATTGCTGCTGAAATTCTGGATCCGGGATAAAGCCGGTAATGTGAGCGATACTGTAACTACAGAACAGATTGTGATTATCAGGTAATGATTGTTCATTTTATTAGTGACCTGTATCCATGCTGAAAAGCATCTTCCAATTTTTTATATTCAGCAGTTTGTATATAGCACTCTGTGCTGTGGTAATGGTATACCAGCTGCAATTGCTGTTTCCGCAGGTAACTGTCTCCGGCTCTTTTTATCTGTTTGTGTTTTTCTCAACGGTTTGCAGCTATAATTTTCACTGGTGGCTTACGCATCATTCAGCTACCGGCTCAGAAAGGCTGCAATGGGCATTAAAATACAAGCAACTTCACCTGCTGCTGTATTTTATTGGCATGGTGGGTGCCGCCGTTTGTTTTTTTATTTTGAGGCAACACTGGTTCTGGATAACAGTGGGGGCTTTCTTTACATTTTTATATTCTGCCCCCAAGATTCCGCAGCATTTTTTTATAGGTCTCCGCCGGATTGCTGTGGGCAAAACCATCTTCCTGGCGGTTGTATGGATGTATGTAACCACCCTGCTGCCCCTGCTGGTAAGTGGAGCCGGTTGGCAGCCTGCTTTTACCTGGCTGGCCATTAGCCGTTTTTTCCTGATTTATGCTATCTGCATATTATTTGACTACCGCGACAGAGAAGATGACAAGGCCGATGGCATACGCAGTATGATTACCTGGTTTAACGAGCGGGGTATTAATAACCTTTTTGCGCTGTCTATCGGCCTGTTTATTGTTTTTACTGTATTGCTTCATGGCAATGGCAGCAGCTGGATGACTATTGGACTTTTGCTGCTGCCGGGCGCAATGGTAACAGCCCTCTACTCTTATGCAAAAAAGCATTTTTCAGACTACCTGTATTATTTTGTGCTGGATGGCCTGATGATGTTATCGGG
>JANPGT010000192.1:0-9546 GCA_031424135.1 Chitinophagaceae bacterium | reverse complement strand
TTCAATATCCTTTTGCACGGCACGGCTGAGACCGCAAACAGTAGCGTTTTTAATGATTTGTGAGATCTGGGCCACAGATTCAAAATCGCCGGGACTGGAAATAGGAAATCCTGCTTCAATGATATCAACGCCCAGTTCTTCTAGCTGAAGGGCCAGTTCAATTTTCTCTTTGGTATTAAGCTTACAGCCTGGTACCTGCTCTCCGTCGCGGAGAGTGGTATCAAAAATGAAAACTTTATTTTCCGCCATAAAAAATTGTTGGATGAGAGAATAAAAGCAGGCTGGTTAATTTCGGGTTGCTTGCTATATTTACCTAACTAATTGCCCTGCCATATAAAAGTAGTACAGGTTATTTTGGCCCGGAAACACAAATTATTATCATTTTACACTGTGTAAAAGGGTCGATTTTTCACGAAACGCAGGCCAGGCAAGGCTTTTGCTATTATTTATTACGATGCCCAACAGATCAACAGACGCCCTGTTTCAACTTGTTAAATCGTTGGAAAAGAGCGAAAAGCGAAATTTTAAGCTTTATATAGGCCGGAATACGGGCGGCGAAGACCTGAAAGTGGTTCAATTGTTTGACGCCATTGACAAAATGGAGGTGTACGACGAGGAGTCGCTGCTGAAAAAGACGCCCTCTATCAAAAAACAACAGCTGTCTAACAGCAAAGCACATCTCTATCGCCAGTTGCTGGCCAGCCTGCGTCTGATAAAACACGAGGATAATATTGATATTCAACTGCATGAGCAGATGGATTATGCCCGCATCCTGTACAACAAGGGCCTCTACCTGCAGAGTTTGAAGATACTGGACAAAATGAAGGACCTGGCCCGCGAAAAGCACCAGTTCACCTACCTGCAGCAGGTGGTTTTTCTTGAAAAAAAGATTGAACAGCTGCATATTACCCGCAGTATGCAGGACAGGGCCGAAAGATTAACCGCTGAGGCCGATGAAGTAACAGACAGGCTGATGCAGATCAGTAAATTGTCCAATCTTTCACTATTGCTGTACAGCTGGTATATCAGAAATGGTCATGCCCGCAACAAAAACGATGAAGCAGCAGTACAAAAATTTTTTGACGACCACTACCCCACCCACGCTAAAAGTCCGCACGGCTTTTATGAAAAATTATACCTCTACCAGAGTTACTCCTGGTATGGCTTTATCCGCCAGGATTTTTTGATGTATTACCGTTACACACAGAAATGGGTGGATATTTTCTCCGACTATCCCTTTATGGTGGATATCGAAACTTCGCATTACATTAAAGGATTGCATAATTTACTGGGGGCACATTTTGATTTACAGAATTACGAAAAATTCAACGAGGTCCTGAAGCAGTTTGAGGAATTCACGCGTACGCCTATCGTTACACAGAATGAAAATAACCAGATACAGTGCTTTGTGTATTTCAGTACGGCATTGATTAATAAACATTTTATTGAAGGATCTTTTTCAGAAGGTGTGAAAATAGTGCCTGGTATTGCTGAAAAACTGCGCGAGTATGAAATTTACCTCGACAGGCACCGCATCCTTGTTTTCTACTATAAAATTGCCTGCCTGTATTTTGGTAGTGGCAATAATGAAAAAGCCATCGACTACCTCAATAAAATTATTAACTGGAAGGTAGATCTGCGTACCGATTTGCAATGTTATGCAAGACTGCTGCACCTGATAGCCCACTATGAGTTGGGCAATTATGATTTGCTGGAATACCTCACCAAATCTGTGTATCGCTTTATGGCCAAGATGGAAAACCTGAGCGTGGTGGAAGAAGAAATGTTTAAATTTTTGCGCAATTCATTTGGATTGAGTCCGCGCCAATTGCCCGCTGCTTTTCAAAAACTGCTTGACATTGTGAAAAAGTATGAGCGCAACCGTTTTGAAACAAGGGCTTTTGCTTACCTGGATATTATTTCCTGGCTGGAAAGCAAGGTAAAGAAAGTGCCCGTGCAGGATGTAATTCATGAACGCTACCTGGCGCGCCAGCGGGCGAAAAAACACGGATAGGGTCCAGTATATAGTATTAAGTACTTAATACGAAGACTTTAAAACAACCTTCTATCAAATGAAAAAATTATTGCTTTTTACTCTGGCCGTTTGCGTATCCGTGATAGCCTGCGCGCAAATACAGTTTGGCGCTAAAACCGGATTGAATCTTTCCAATTTTAGTGTATCGCCTTCCAGTCCGTTGATTTATTACAATAACAAAGCCGGCATCAATGCAGGCATGTTGGTATTGGTGCCGGTGCGTGATAATTTTAAGGCACAGGTAGAACTACAGTATTCCGGCCAGGGTACAGATTCAAAAATTTCTCTTGTAACCACCAACTATAAACTGGGATACATGAATGTACCGGTATTGTTAAAATTTGTTGACCAATCAGGTTTTTTTGCTGAAATAGGGCCGCAAATAGGCTTTTTGCTCAGTGCAAAAGCTGTAACGGGTAGTAGCTCTGCCGATTATAAAAGCTTATTTAAGTCGGCAGATTTTTCCGGCGTGCTGGGCCTGGGGTATCTTTCTTCATACAATATAGGTATAGATCTGCGGTATAATCTGGGGCTCAGCAAAATTGGTGACGGCAGTTTCTCCGGTACTTCTATTAAGAATAAGGTATTTCAGGGCAGCGTATTTTATATGTTTGGTGAGCGTAAGAAAAAATAAGGCCTGTGCATACAATAAAATTCACTGTATTAGTAAATTTACCTGTGTTATTTACGATCCGTCTTTTCTATTGGTCGAAATAGTATATAAGCAACCTGGCAATACACAATAAAAATTATTGGCCTGGCTATTTTGATTTCTAAAAATTGCTATTATTTTCGCCTCATTATTAATCCAAATCTTATAAAACAATGAAGAAAGTTCTCCTTTTTGCCATCATGGCCGCCACAACAGGTATTGCAAGTGCACAGGTAAAATTTGGTGCCAAAGCAGGTTTAAACCTTTCCAATGTTAGTGTTTCTCCTGCTGAATCCGGTGTCTCGTACAAAATACAACCAGGTTTCAATGCAGGTTTACTGGCAAATATTTCTTTGCCAGGTAAATTCAGCCTTCAGCCTGAAGTAATGTATTCTGGCCAGGGTACAAAAATGAAAAGCGGTGATGGTGATGGCAATATCTACATGGGCTATGTGAACGTACCCGTATTGCTGAAGTATAAGACCGCTTCCGGCTTTTTTGTAGAAGCAGGACCGCAGGCCGGTTTCCTGTTGAGCGCAAAAGTTAAAAGCAGTGGTGTAACAACAGATATAAAAGATTCTTTTAAATCCAGTGATATTTCCGGTGTATTCGGACTGGGATACATGTCTCCACTGAACATCGGTATTGATGCCCGCTATAACCTGGGCCTCAGCAACCTCGACAAAAACTCAGTTTCTACCTCAACTGCCAAAAACGGCGTTATCCAGGTAGGTGTTTTCTACTTCTTTGGAGGTAAATAAACATTTACCACTTTTCGAAACTTAAAATTTAAAAGTAAAAATTCAAAAGTAAAAAGCCTGCAGAACGGACAGCTTCTGTTTTACACAGACTGTCCGTCTCGCAGGCTTTTTTACTTTTAACTTTTGAATTATCAGATAAACCTGTTAATGATGTTTTCCAGGTATTCCTGCCTGCCGCTTTTTACAGCAGGTTCTCCGTTGGCGATAGCAAAATCGCGCAGGTCTTCCAATGATAATTTACCAGCTTCAAAATCTTTTCCTTCACCGCTGTCGAATGATGCGTAACGTTCTGTACGGATTTTTTTGTAATCTGATTTCTGCAGTATATTGTCTGCAATGATCAATGCCCTGGCAAACGTGTCAATGCCGCCAATATGTGCATGGAACAGGTCTTCCACATCAGTGGAGTTTCTCCTGCGTTTGGCATCGAAATTAATTCCACCACCCTGTAAACCGCCCGCTTCCAGTGTAACCAGCATGGCTTCCGTTAATTCATTGAGGTTATTGGGAAACTGATCCGTATCCCAGCCGTTCTGGTAGTCGCCGCGGTTGGCATCCATTGAACCCAGCATGCCGGCATCAGCAGCTACCTGCAGCTCATGCTGAAAAGTATGACCGGCCAGGGTGGCGTGGTTTACTTCAATATTTATTTTGAAATCATTCTGTAAACCAAACTGGCGCAGGAAACCAATGACTGTAGCACAATCATAATCGTACTGGTGTTTGCTTGGTTCACATGGTTTTGGTTCTATGAAGAAATTACCTTTAAAGCCATTTTTCCGGGCGTAGTCTACAGCCTTGTGCAAAAAGGTGGCAAAATGTTCCTGTTCTCTTTTCATATCTGTATTCAGCAGGGTCATATAACCTTCACGGCCGCCCCAGAATACATAATTTTCACCGCCAAGGGCAATGGTGGCATCCAGCGCCGCTTTTACCTGTGCAGCGCCATGGGCCAGTACATGAAAATCGGGGTTGGTACCCGCGCCGTTCATATAGCGGCGGTTAGAAAACAGGTTGGCCGTACCCCAAAGCAGTTTAACGCCGCTGGCTTTCTGTTTTTCTTTGGCATATTCTACCAGGGTATGCAGGCGTTTTTCATTGTCTTCTACATCGTTGGTATAGTCTACTACGTCAACATCATGAAAACAATAGTAAGGCAGGTTCATCTTGGTGAAGAATTCAAAAGCCGCATCCATTTTGTCTTTAGCCCTTGCAACGGCGCCGGCTTTCTCATTCCAGGGATACAGGTGGGTGGGTTCGCCAAAAGGATCACCCCCATTACCGCAGAATGAATGCCAGTAGGCACCGGCAAAGCGCAGGTAGTCTTTCATGGTTTTACCTGCTACCATTTTGTTTTCGTCGTACCACCTGAATGCAAGCGGATTGTCTGATTGCGGCCCTTCGTATTTTACCTGGCCAATACCTTTAAAGAATTCTTTTTCGCCTGTTACTACTGACATGGTATTATTATTTGTGTTTAAAAAATAAGCTGTTGCCTGCTATTAGCTGTGAGCTTTTAGCTACTAGCCTTTGCCGTTATTATTCGTTAAGACCGATAATCTTTTATTCCCGGCAGCTGCCACCCTACGCCTTTAACCTGCCACCTCTCTACAGCTGTTTCAGCAGTAATGCTTTCCATTCATGGTACAGACCATTGTAGACTTTTGCTGCCACAGGTTCAATCAGCTGCAAAGGTTTTGTATTGCTGAAAGCTTCTTTTGCGGAGGTATAAACGCCCGCGCCAATACCTGCGCCTACAGAAGCACCCACGCTCCCGTCGCAATTGTATAATTCTACCGGGGTGTTGGTAACGTCTACAAAAGCCTGTGCAAATACATCGCTTAAAAAAAGGTTGGCTTTGCCGGCGCGTATTACCTTGGGGTGCATACCATTTTCACGCATAATGTCCAATCCGTACCTGAAAGAAAAAGCAATGCCTTCCTGCGCAGCGCGGATAATATGTGCGCTGTTGTGTATGTTCAAATCAAGCCCGTGAAACTGGGCACCAATGATTTTATTGTTCAGCATGCGTTCTGCACCGTTGCCAAAAGGCAGTATTTTCAGCCCGTCTGCACCGGCAGCAATGCCTGCCGCGGCGGTATTCATAGCCGCATAGCTCATGCCCGGCACAAATGCATTTTTTACCCAGCGGTTTAAAATACCGGTGCCATTAATGCACAGCAGTACGCCGGTTCTGATATTGTTGGGCGCATGGTTTACATGCGCAAAAGTATTCACTCTTGATTGCGGGTCGTAGGTAAGCGCATCACTTACCCCATAAATAACGCCCGAAGTACCTGCTGTGGCGGCTACTTCACCTGGCTCCAGTACATTTAAGGATAAAGCGTTGTTAGGTTGATCACCTGCCTTGTAAGTAACGGGGATGCCTGCACTAAGCGCCAGCTGGCTGGCTACGGCGGCAGACAATTTTCCATGTACCGAAAAAACAGGTTGTATGGGGGGAATGATTTTTTTATCGAATCCAAAATAGTTGAATACATCTTCTGATAAGCAGTTGTTATTAAAATCCCAGAAAATGCCTTCAGACAAAGCTGCAATACTGGTGGTAATATCGCCGGTGAGTTTCATGGCAATAAAATCACCCGGCAGCATAATCTTATCAATCTTTTTGTATACCTCAGGCTCGTTGGCCTTCACCCAGGCCAGTTTGGAAGCAGTAAAATTGCCGGGGGAATTCAGCAGGTGGCTTAATGATCTTTCCTGGCCAATGGCCAGGTTGGCATTCTCGCCAATATTTACGGCACGGCTATCGCACCAGATAATGGAATTGCGCAATACATTCTGCTGCGCATCTACCAGTACCAATCCGTGCATCTGGTAGGCAATACCAATGGCGCCAATATCTGCGGGGTTGTATGTACCGCTGGCGTTGGCTTTGGCAATGGCTTTCTGCACATGCTGCCACCACATATCGGGCGATTGTTCTGCCCAGCCCGGCTGTACGGAAATAATACCTGATTCTGTGTCTTCGGGAAATTGGCCAGCGGCGATGCAAAGCCCGGTTTGCGCGTCTGTAACCGCCACTTTAATGGAAGAGGTTCCGATATCTATACCCAGTAGTAACATTGGCAGCAATGTTTTTTGAAATGAAAGCAATTAAATCCTGAACCGTAAAATTAAGCAGCTGTTTCAGCAGTAGATGCAACTTTATTTTCAAAAACTGAAACTATTTTACTATAATTTGCAATTCTATTGAAGAAATTTGATTAAGATAGTTTAGCTATGAAACCACTGATTGAGAAGCTTCCGTTGGCAGAAGATACGTCTTTCCTGGCAAAAACCTTCTGCACACCTCATTTTGAAGTACCCTGGCACCAGCACGTGGAGTATGAACTGATACTGTTTAACGAAGGCGAGGGTGCCAGTTTTATTGGTAATTACGTGGGTGATTTCACCAGTGGCGATATTTTCTTCCTGGGCGCAAACCTGCCCCATACTTTTCAGAAAGCAGATAAAGATCTGTTTACCAGTGCGGTGGTGGTTCAGTTTACAGAAGATTTTTGGGGCGATGCCTTTATTGCGCTGCCCGAAAGCCGGCAGATAAAAAGCCTGTTTGAAACGGCTATGCATGGGTTAAAAATAGGTGAAGGATGCAGGGGGCAGCTGGCGCCACTGCTGCGGCAGCTGGAAAAAGCACGGGGTTTTGAGCGCATCATTCTTTTGTGCAATTGCCTGTTGCTGATAGCGCGGCAACAGGACTATAGAACCCTTTCAACACAGGAAATAAAAGTATTTAATTCCAGGAACAAGGAAAGGATTGATAAGATTCTGCAGTATACCATTGATTATTTCCAGGAACCGGTAACGCTGGAAGCCGTTGCCAAAAGTGTGGCTATGAGCGTACCTGCATTCTGCAGTTATTTTAAGAAAAGTACCAAGAAAACCTATATTGATTTTCTAAACGAAGTACGTATAGGCTATGCCTGCAAGCAGTTAATGGATACGCAGAATAATATCGCTTCTATCTGTTACGACAGCGGCTTTAATACGCTGGCCAATTTTAACAAGCAGTTCCTTAAAGTGAAAAATCTTACTCCGTCTGCTTACAGGAAAACGGTGATGAACCGGGAGGCAATACAGTGAACCACGGTGACACGGAAATACGGGGATACATAGTGGTATGAATGGAGCCATTGAACTATCCAGGAAACCGCTTAGTTTATCGTATCGATATTTATTAATGCTAAAGCAAAACCTATTTATTGCAAAAATCCTCCGTGAAACCCATGTGTCCCTGTGTATCCGTGTTTCAAGCGGGAGGCGCCTCTTATTCAAGTCCGTTGGAGACTTCTATGAGTTTGTTTTTTACAGCGTACATCACCAGGCCCACCCTGGTTTTTACCTGGAACCTTTCGCAGAGGGCAGATTTGTAGCCATCGATCATGCGTGAGCTGACGGACATCTTAGCGGCAATTTCCTTATAGGTCATTTCAGAAGAGAGTAATTGCAGGAAGGCTTTTTCTTTTTCGGAGAGCACAATTTCTTTCCTGTCTTCATCCATATTGTGCTGCAGTCCGCTGATGATTTTTCCGGAGATAATTTCGGGCAGGTAGAAATCGTTTTTAAGAACAGCATCCAGGGCATTTTTCAGTTCCTCAGGCTCCATGGTTTTCAGGATATATCCTTTGGCACCCAGTTTCAGAATTTTAATAATGACGGACTCGTCGCTGAGCATTGAAAGTGCCAGCACTTTTACAATGGGATAGTTCCTGTGCAGCCAGGAAGTAGTTTCATAGCCATTGCCATTGGGCATGTTGATATCCATTAAAACAATATCGGGCAGGCCGGCTTCTGTCACCCGCCTTTTTAGTTCATTGCCATTGTCTACTTCCAGGAAAACGGTATATCCTTCAAATGAATTAATAAGCCTGGTAAGCGCTTTTCTTACCAGTATATGGTCATCTGCTATAGCTATTTTGTATTTCCTGGCCATGCAAAAAGTGGAATTATAGGGTTAGGCTTATTATTTGGCGGTTATCACAGCAGGAATTTCGATTACGGTTTTTGTTCCTTTACCAGGCTGGCTTATCACTGAAAGCTGGCCGCCAATCAGTTTTGCCCTGTTTACCATACTGGTGAGCCCGATACCCCTGTTTGATGTGGGCCGTTGCAGGGCCTCTCTAACGTCAAAACCGATGCCATCGTCTGTAAAAGTAAAAATTATACTGTTCTCACGGTGAATTAATTCAGCCAGGATATGCTGTGCTTTGGAGTGTTTTATTATGTTATTCAGGATTTCCTGAATGATGCGGAAAAGGAATATTTCGTTGCCGGGATTGATATTAAATTCAACATCTGCATAGGTAAACGAGGTCTTAAACAGGTTGGTCTTCTGTATCTTATCCAGTTCAAATTTTACTGCTTCTATTACGCCTATTTTAATGATACGGTCGGTATGCAGGCTCTTGGAAAGATCGGAGATACCCGAAATGATGTGATTTACCATGCCCCTGCTTTCGATGATGAATTTTTCTGCTTCGGCTTCTTTTTTCAGGGAAATTACAGATAGGGTAAGTTTTAACACAGAAAGTTCCTGGCCAATATTATCATGAATTTCTTCCGAGAGATTTTTGAATATATTTTCCTGGATTTCCAGCCGGGCGTTGAGTAGTTCCTGCTGGTGCTGATATTGTTTTTTCCTGTATACCACAACCATGGTGATAATAAAACCCACCAGCAGCAAAGCAAGAAAAATACCTGCTACGATAACCGCAATAATTTCTGAAGATTGATTCGGCATAAGAATGCGATAATAAATAAAGTATAGAGCAGATCATTCAGCAAGTCGCCAATAAAAATCAGTAGTGTAGTATAGTTGCCAATCTTTTCAATAAAAAAATTGGTAAGCCCATAAAGCGAAAAAGTGCAGGTATAATAAAACATTAGTCCGGTTACTATCCAAAAATTTGGGTTACGGAGCAGGCTAATACTTTCAGGCAACCTGAATAAAAAATAAAAATACAAAATTGAGAAAACTACAATAAGCATGCAGCCCAATACATAGGTATAACTGTGAAATCCCGTAACACCCTGATAGAAAAAAATATTTATCAGGGCACATGTTAAATAAATGGTCG
>JANPGT010000191.1:0-5507 GCA_031424135.1 Chitinophagaceae bacterium | reverse complement strand
CATTGCAAAAAACCAAAACGTTTATCATGTCAACACACGGCATTCTTCCAAATCCAGCAGGTCATCCCCGAACAATTATTTTGCCGAACGTGCTTTTGCAGCTGTGTATTTGAATAAGGGGGCTATTTGCAATAGCACGTTCGGCAAAATAATTGTTCGGGGATGACCTGCTGGATTTGGAAGAATGCCGTGTGTTGACATGATAAACGTTTTGGTTTTTTGCAATGCTGGGCAAACAGGGGCTATGCAATCATGCATTTTGCCGGTTAAGTTTCAGTTCACAGGAAGATGGGCAGGCGTCAAAAACGAGGTTTGAGCAAGCGGTTTTTTACTTGGCAGCATTTTCCATGGGCAGGAGCAAAAGCTGGCAAAATGCTAAAGTATTCCCAATATTATAATAAAAACCGCAAAAAACCGCAAAAAGCAAAAAAAGCCTGCAAAATTAAGAGACTTTTTAATGATTTTTTGCTGCATCTGGCAAAAGATTTAATCTAAGCCTACAAAGAGGAAAGTAATGGCTAAGAGAACGAGGAGGAAAAGAGGGGCTGAGTGGCCGCAAGGTAGAACGGGCTAAAAGAGAAAGAGAGTGATATTATCGCAAGGTAAAAGAGCGTGTTGTATGTCTTTTGAATTCTTCGGCGGAACTGTTACAATACAAAAGAGCAAAGAAATAGCTTGTCTAACTATTTCTTTGCTCCTCTTTGTTCTAATAGCCCTATTGAATGGTAAACCTTGCCGTCAATCCAAACGCATCGGGCACAAAATTGATGCGCGGAATAATGTCCAGTTCCGGCTTCCAGTCCAGGCTGAGGTTAAGCGGTATATTTTGAAATTTGTAATCCAGTCCAATTACACCTGTTGGTCCCAGGTAGGTTTCACCACTCTGGAAACCTACATAGGCGCCGCCGCCATAATACCACTTTAGTCCGGCAGTGGCATTCAGCGGGGTATGAATTTCATACAGGCCACCAATGCCGAAACGGCTGCCACCAAAAGAAATCAATGCATCTACGGCGGCGTTTTCTTTCAGGAAATACTTTACAGAAACGGAATTGCTGAGGGTGGGCGCATAGTTACTGAAACGGATGCCCAGTCCTAATTTATAATCCGGGGCGCCGTCCTGCGCGTGTAAAGCTTGTATCGCAAAACCACTGCATAGTAAGAGCGCCAGCAAATATTTGTTCATGGTAATAGTGTTTGATATTGAGAACGAAAAAATAATGCCGGGTGAGGTATGGCCTGTTGTAAAATGCTGTTAAGGTTGGCCGGGGGCAGGAATTAGGAATTTGGAATTGGTTATTCGGAAGGGCGTAAAACAAGCTCAAAAAATAATGAATGCCGGGTTTGTAAATCAAATTACGCACAGATGCCCAATTCCTTATTTCCAATTCCCAATTCCATGCGGATTAATCCGCGAATAATTCAAACTTCGTCTTGGGCCTTTTCTCATCCTGCCATTTAAAATTGCGCAGCTGCTTTTTGTCGGCAGGCGTTTGCCTATAGGGGTACATGGTACCGGTAACATCTCTTACAAAAACTACCTTCTTCAGCTCTTTGTTTTCAAAGCGCATATCTATCACATCGCCGCTGGCATTGTTGACGCCTACAATGGCGCCACCTTCATCTTTGGCGTAATAGATACTCTGGGCAGGAGAGCCCTTGGTGCGCAGGTAATCAATAGCACCCTCTTTAAAATAGCCGTTAAGTGTTTTACCACTGATCTGGTTAAACATATTCTCGCCGGTGTTATTGATGGCCAGGCTGTTTTCGAAAGCGTAGATCCGGTCGGCTTTTTTATTTTTTGTAAAAAGGTACATCGTATCACCCGTTACCTGGCTGCCGCTGGCCCAAATAATGGGCCTTGTAAACAGGCGGAACACAGAATCGCTGGCGGAATAAAACAGGCTGTCGCACACCGCCTGCAATGAATCAGAAAATATACGGACGTGGTGATAGCACTGGAAGAAACGGATATCGCTGCTGTCTTTTGCACCCAGCACTACGGTGGTTTTAATAGTGTCTTTGGACAGTTTGTTTTCTTTACGGGCAATGGACTTTCTCAGCAGCAGGCTGTCTTTTGCCGCACTGTCTTTGGCGGGTACAGGCATATTCAAACTGCTTAAACTGCGATACGCGGAGTCTTTGATGTCTGCTATCCGGGCGCTGTACATAGAATCTGCCGTAATATAAATAGAGTCTTTGTCCTGCTGGATGATCATCAGCGGGTGCTGGGTGGCCAGGAAAGTTTTCTTCTTTTTATCAATAGCAAATGTGTTGGACAGCACCGATATTTTTTGAGTGGTATCTATAAAAACCGCATTACCCCTGATAAGCGTTTGGCCGGTAGAGTCATCCGTGGCGATATCATCGCCGGTAAGGGTAACACCTTTTCCATCCCTGATGATGGAGCGCTTACCAAAGCTGGCGCGGCGGTTTTGCATGTCGTAATAACCATCTGTGGTAATAATATTGGCGCCACTGCTGTCTTTAATGAGGGTTCTGGTAATGAAAGTGGCCATCTTTGTATCGGTATTGTACAGCAGCGAATCTGTAGTAAGATCATAGGCGGGGTCTTTCATTACTACGTCTTTCTTAAAATAAACGTCTTTCAAATCGCCATAATACGTGGCTTCTTTGCTGGTGATGATGGTTTTTCCGTTCACTATTTTGCCGCCGGTAGTATAGGTGCCGGTTTTGGCCTTTGTATCGTACTGCAATTCTTCAGTGGTAAGTATGCCCTTACCGTCTGTGAGTGATACCTTTTTTTTCAGTACAGCGGTCTTGGTGTCTATATGATAGATCAGGTACTGGCCACGGGTATGAATGCTGTCTGCATCATTAATGTGCACATTGCCAAAGGCCTCCAGTATGTTCAGGTGTTTGTTAATGACGGCACTGTCGCAATAGAATTTTGTGTTGTCCTGCTCCAGTTCCACATGGCCAGCCAGCATTTGCAGCTGGGTTACCGAGTCTATTTTCTGAAAACGCAGCCGGTCGCTGTGTACCTGTTTTACAATGCTTACGGTATCTGCTGGTGGGCGGGAGAGGGTGTCCTGCGCGGCAGCCTGGTAAGCATTGGCCAGGAAGAAAATGCAACAACCAGCAAGAAATTTAAACATCAATTATTTTTTCGGTGTGGGGTTACTGGCAGAATCGTCTACCAATGGTGCCGTAAGCGATCCGGTCTTGTCTTTTTTGCCTCCAAAGACGCTTACGTTTACATACCGTTTTGGATGCGTTCTGAAATCATCCAGCAAAATATTCAATTTGTAGGTGGTGCTTTCTAAATTTCTATACAATTTTGGATCATTTAACAGGAGGCCGATGGAACCGTCCTTGCTGTTGGCTTTGGCCACTACCGCTTTCAGTTCGTTTACTGCACCCTGCAGGCTGCTGAGTGTTTCATCAATTTTGATATTGGCAAATTTGCCGCTGGCCTGGGCCAGGTTATTGAGCGTGGTATCTATTTTGTTATTGTTTTTGGCCAGGTTGGCAGTAAACGCATTTACATTGCCCAGTGTTTTGGCCAGGTTACCGGTTTGTGAATTCAGCATAATCTGCAGCTCTGCAGAGCTCTTGGTAAGATTGCCAATGATGGCATGAAAATTATTCTTGGTGGCGGGGTCAAAATAGGTGCCGATTACTTTTAACAAAGAATCCAGGCTTTGTACGGCACCGTTTACAGACGTAAGTGCAGGGTTTAGCGAGGCTTTGATGCCATCAATAAAGCCCGAGGTATTCTGGGTAAGCAGGGTGTCGCCATTTGTCATCAGGTCTTTGCCGTCTCCACGGGTAATGGTAAGGGTAGCAGCGCCCAGCAGGTCTGAGCTGATGGTGGCAAAAGAGTTTTTGGGAATATCTACGTCTTTAATAAGGTTGATGGTCACCACAATGCCGCTGAGTTCGCGGTCTTTTTCGCGCATTTCGTATACTTTGCCAATCTGCAGTCCGTTGATGGTAACCGGGTTGGCAACGTTCAGGCCGTCTACTTTTTGAAATACGGCATAAATTTCTGTATTGGCTTTGCTGAGAAGGTTTTTCCCTTTCAGAAAATTAAAACCAAGGATGAGCAATGTTATAGAGACCGCCGCCAGTGCACCAACTTTGGTTTCATTTGATACTTTCATGAACAGGATATTAATAAATAAATGGGTTCATCGGAATTCTGTGCTGCAAACCTAGTGGAAAAAGGGGCTCAATGTGAAATTTCAGCTGCTCAAAGTCAAAAGTCAAAATTAAAAAAGTAAAAATTGATTTCTCCTGGCCGGTCTGTTGTCAGCGCAGGCGTTTTATGCCGGGCCCTTTTTGAATTTTTACTGCTGAATTTTTAATTTGTATTCCTTACTTCTTCCCCGTAACCGGCTTGCTGCCCTTATTTTCCATAGACTGCTTGTATTTTCTGAACCCTTCAACAATATCGCTCACCACTTCCTCCTGGCCCTTATTGCTGTTCAGGTATTCTTCTTCTTCTTTATTGCTCAGGAAACCAGTTTCTATAAGTATACTGGGCATACCTGTAGCCTGCAGCACCTGTATACCTACATCGCGTTGTTTAACGCCATAGCTGGTACGGCCCCGGTTCTTGAATTCTTCTTCTACCAGGGAAGAAAGCAATATACTGTTATTTAAAAACCGCTTTTCATACAACTGGGTGCGGATAACCCATTCCGGAGAATCCGTATTAAAAGCAGATGCTTCCGCCGTGCTGTCTTCAGACACCTCACCATAGGTTTCATCGTTACGGTTAATGGCACTGATTTTATCACTTTGCTTACCCGCTTTCCAAACATAGGTTTCGGTACCGGTACGGGTGTTTTTCACCCAGTAAGATTCGTAGATAGGTTCCATCACCGTCTTTTTGCGCTTGCGCTTTCCCTTGCCCACCATTACGGTTTTTTTTCTATGTCCTATTACCCGTTTGGCGTACCAACCACCGGCAGGTTGAGGGGTTGCATTGCAGTGGATGCTGATAAAAAGATCGCCCTTGGCTTCGTTGGCAATACGGGCGCGGGTGCTGAGGTCATCTTTCAGGTTGGTAGCCCCACCCGCACAGGCATCGGTAGTGCGTGTGTACACCACTTTTACATCGGGGAAACTTGTTTTTATGGCTTCACCCAATTTCAACGCTATCTCCAGCGTTACATCCTTTTCTTTGGAGATTAATCCTTTTGTGCCTGGGTAAAGACCGCCATGACCAGCGTCAATAACAACAGTTTTAATGGTGGCCAGCCTGCCCCTTGTGCCGTCTCCATGATCATTCACCGTAAAAGCAGATAGCAAAATGCCGATTGTCAAAACGCAGTTAAAAACCAAAAATCTTTTCATCATTCCGTAAAAATCTTTTTAGGGGTTTGATAATCTTCACATTATCTTATGTAGTGAAACGTTATTTTTGCCTCATTGTTAACCATGAACAACAAATCCAAAGGTAACTCAAAATATGTTGTGGTCATTGCCCTTGGGGTAATGCTTTGCAGTATAACGTTGTTCAGTGCGTCAAATTATCC
>JANPGT010000190.1:0-10826 GCA_031424135.1 Chitinophagaceae bacterium | reverse complement strand
CTGCGTCTCATTGCGATCTTTCATTATCAGCGGCATCCATTGCTGCAGGGTTTCCGCATCTTCGGCATACTGCATACCTTCAAACAGATGATGTGTTGTAAGGGCCTGGTGACGCTTACGTAAAAAATCACCGTTGGCTTCGCCCCATACAAAACTGATATGCGGTACCGGTGTAATAAATTCTGCAGGGTTGCTGATGTAGTTTTTTTCCAGCAAAGAAGTCCAGAACTCTTTTGATATTTCAAACTGGTCTGCTATCTGTATGGCTTTTGAAATACCGACACTGCCATCTTCTTTTTCGGGCGTATAATTCAATTCGCAAAAAGCGGAGTGGCCTGTGCCGGCATTGTTCCAGGCATCGGAGCTTTCCAGTGCAACACTGTCCAGCCGCTCCAGCACTACGATATTAAAGGAAGGATTGAGCTCTTTCAGCAATACGCCCAGGGTGGCGCTCATGATGCCTGCACCGATCAGTACAATGTCGGGGTTATTCTTGTTCACAGATTGACTCATAGTCTAAAAAGGATTTACCAACAGGAATTAAAAAATGGAATTATAAGGCAGGCAGGCAAACGCGGTGCAAAATTATACCATGACGGGTAAACCTGCAAGCTTTAAAAGAGGCTGTTAATGAGCATTCTAACCACGGAGACACAGGAGCACGGGCCATGGGATTGGTAGATACTGACAAATGTCCCGTAACTCCCTGGCTCTCTGGCTCAGTAGTTCCATGGTTCAATATGCCTGCTAATTTTCATCGCCACAAAAGGCAGGTTTACCGATATAATCCAGCCCCGAAAAATTAATCAGCTAATTTAGGCGGGTGCAGTAGCTTTAGTAAGGAACTATGGATAGAGCGCCGGTTGATGCTTTACCAGCAACCCTTTGCGACTGACAGGCGTATATATTTTTGCTGCCGCCCGCTACCACCCCTTGAATAGAAAGGCACGCAGTATTTATGCTTCCTGCATGCTGTACAACCAGAATTGTTTGTATGAATAAAATTTGCCGGCTTTTTTATTTACTGTTATTGCTGCTGAGCGCCCACGGTGGCTATGCCCGGCATGTAAAGGGGGGGCATATTGAATACAAATACAATGGCCCCGGCACTGTTCCCGGCTGGTCTAACTATACTTTCACTGTAACTGTTTTTTTTAGCTGTACCACTTCGGGGCCTAAAGACAATGTCTACCTGGGTATATTCGATGCCCTTTCAGGGAACCGCGTCATCAGCAAGCAGATCTTCACCACCACCAGCCGTACGGTTACCAAAACCAGCATTAACCCGTGCATGACCAACCCACCTACTATCTGCTACCAGATCAATACCTACGTGTACACAGCAGATATACCAGACAATGCCGGGGGATATATTTTAGCGGTGCAGGACGCGTTGCGCGTGGATGGCATTGTAAACATATCCGGTTCGGCCAGTTCCGGGATTACGATGACGGCCACCATGCCCGGCACCATCAACGGTACTGACTACCATACTAACAACAGCCCCAATTTCCTTTTTAAAGACACGGCCATTGTTTGCTACCAGGGCAGTTTCAGCTACCAGTTTGAGGCTGTTGATGCAGATGACGATTCGCTTTCTTATTCCTTTGGCAATGGCCTCAATGTACCTAATCCCAGCGGCAACACTTCTACTATTGCACCCTCCGCACCACCCTATACACCACTAACCTATGTTTCCGGTTACAGCGGCGCAGCACCACTGGGCAGTAATGTAACCATTAACCCGGTAACAGGATTGATTTCCGGGAATGCCCCTTCCACCACCGGCGAATACGTGGTAGCAGTGTATGTGAAAGAATGGCGGAATGGCGTGCTGCTGGATTCGATAAAAAAAGAACTGCAGATCTATGTCTATAACTGCAGCCTGGTGGCCGCTGCGCTAAACAATTCGTATATCAATTGTGATAACTATAGTTTTGGTTTCCAGAATGAATCGATGTCGTCTTCTGTAACTTCTTATTTATGGGATTTTGGCGTACCCAATACCAGTAAGGATACTTCCTCACAGGCCACACCGGCGTTTAACTATCCCGATACCGGTCTGTACATATTAAAGCTGAAAGTAAATACCGTGAATGGCTGCCTTGATTCTGCCACCGCACCTGTAAGGGTGTACCCCGGTTTTACACCTGATTTTACGGTTACAGGTAGTTGTTACCAATCTCCTTTTTTGTTTAAAGATGTATCCCTTGTAAAATATGGCAACAGGAGCCTTAGCTGGAATTTTGGAGATCTCAGCACATTGGCTGATACATCGTCTTTATCCAACCCCACTTACCAGTATGCAGCGCCGGACTCCACCATCGTCTCACTGATTGTAAGCAGCAGTAAGGGCTGTGTTGATACTGCTTACAAAACCATCGCGATTAACGGCAAACCGGATATGCTGCTTCCTTTTAAAGACACTTTGATTTGCAGCATCGACAGTCTTCCTTTGATAGTGCAGAGCAGCAGCGCCACTTCTTACAGCTGGACGCCGCTGTACAATATCATTAATCCCAACAGCCCTAACCCTGTTGTTTATCCAAAAGATACTACGGTTTACACGGTGATTGTAAAAGACAAGGGTTGTACAGACAGTACACGCTTAACTGTAAACGTACTGGATTATATTACCGTAACACTTCCGGCTGATACCAGCATCTGCCAAACAGATAGTATCCGTTTGGCACCTGTAAGCTATGGGCTCAGTTACCAATGGTCGCCCGCTACCGGGCTTAGCAGCAGTGCTGTTAAAAACCCCATGGCAGCGCCGCTCAACAGCGTCACCTATACACTTACGGCCAACCTGGGTAAATGCCAGGCAAGGACTTTTGAAACGGTGAAAGTTGTTCCCTACCCCAGCGCAAGCGTGGGGGCAGATACCATTATTTGCTTTGGAGGTGTTGCTAATTTAAGGGGCCTTGTTTCCGGACCAATTTTCACCTGGTCGCCGTCGGGCAATTTAAGCAACAGTAATACGCTGCAACCTTCTGCCCACCCTTTGTTCAGTACTGCCTATACTTTAACCACCTATGATACGCTGGGTTGCCCCAAGCCTTTCCGCGATACCATCGTAGTCACTGTTTTGCCGAAGATTAATATCTCCGCTGGCAATGACACCACAGTGGTAGTAAGTGAGCCCCTGCAACTGCAGGCCATCAATGCAGACAGCAGTACCCTCAATTACAACTGGAACCCCGCTGACTGGTTGAACAACAGTGGCATTAAAAGTCCTGTTGCGCTGATTCGTTCTTCTTCAGTAGACAGCATCACCTATATTGTAACAGCTTCCAATAACAGCGGTTGTTTTGCTTCAGATAATATAAAGGTGGTTGTATATAAAACCATTCCCGGTATCTATATGCCCAATGCATTTTCTCCCAATGCTGACGGGAAGAATGACGTGATAAGGCCGGTGCTGGTGGGTATTGCAAGCCTGGATTATTTCAAAGTGTTTAACCGCTGGGGACAAATGATTTTCTCTACTACGCAAAACAATAAAGGTTGGGATGGAACTTTTGGCGGCAAGTTGCAGGAATCCGGCAGCTTTGTATACGTAGTGCAGGCAAAAGACTATACCGGTAAGACTGTCTTTAAGAAAGGAAGTTTTGTATTGTTGAAGTAGATTGTAGGGCGGCAGGCTAATCATCTTATCCATGTTCGGCGTTTCACCGACCGGGAGAAACTAACGGCAATTACACCGCTGCTGTACAAACTCCGCATTAATGATAATGAATAAAATCCGGTGTAACAGTATAGCCCGGTGGCGCAAAAGCCGGGTTGGTTAAAAAGCTGGAATCTGTTAATGTGCGCAGGAAAGCAGTCAGCTGGCCGCTTTCATAATTACTGATGGGCAGTTTATGCTGTAATAAGCTATCCGTTAGTTTACCTACCATCATTTTATTTCTGTAGTGCTCATACACATTCTGCAGGCTGAAAAAGCGGCCATCGTGTCCGTAAGGGAAAGTACGGGCTACATTGCGTAAAGAAGGTACTTTAAACTTCATGGAATCATTGGCGTCCCGGGTAATCGTCATCCTGCCAACATCGTGCAGTGTACTGTCGAAGCGCATACCGGTATTGCGGTAAGAAAGATCTGTAAATAATGGGGTGGCATGGCAACTCATGCATTTCTGCCGGAAGATCTCGTAGCCTAGTTTTTCCGGCAATATAAATTCCGCCTGGCCACGCATTACTTTATCGTATTTGCTGTTGCTGCTCACCAGCATTACTACAAACTGGCTGAGGGCTTTCGTCATATACTGCGTATTGATAGCAGTTGCGCCAAACGCTGCTTTGAACATTCTTTTGTAGGCCGTATCGCGGTTCAGTTTTTTGATTACATTTTCCAGGGTTTCGCCCATCTCATTGGTATCGGTTAAAGGCGCCAGAGGTTGCAGATCAAGATGGGTGATGCCCCCATCCCACATAAATTCTTTCTGCCAGGCCAGGTTTTGCAGGGCCGGTGCATTGCGCGTGGTAAGTGTATTATTGATGCCGTGACTAAGGTTGTGATCATAGGTAGCAAAACCGCCAAACTGCTGGTGACAGCTGGCACAGGAAACGGTAGAATCTTTGCTCAAGTTTTCATCATAAAATAATTTACGGCCCAGTTCAAAACCCTCTTTGGTAAGCGGGTTGGCCTTGAAGTTGTACAGGGGTTGGGGCCAGCCGGCTGGTACTACAAATTTTAACGGAGTAGTTTTATTGCCAATATTCACCCAGGCAACACCTGCCAGGAAAAAAACAGCGATGCATATGATGGTGATTATTCTCATGGGGCTATAGAAAACATGGCACTGTAATTATCAGCAATCTGCATGGCAAGGGCGCCTGGCTGGTGACAGACGGGGGTACTGGCAATTTTTAACGGATGCGCCGCATCAAACCATTTTAATATGTCTGCATTAATTACAATAACAGCATCGCTGGCCTTCGTTTTATTGAGCTGCAATATAATTTTTCTGCTCGCATTTTCCTTTTGCCTGAAGCCGCCTACATGCCAGCTGAAGCTATGCGCTGGTGCCATAGACACATCGCTTTGCCCTTCCAGCTTGGCAAAAACATAGCCGCTGTTCCAGGTCCAGAACATGGCATTCACCGGGTCAAGGCTGCCGGTTTGCACACCGCTTACATTCCTGGCGCTGTCTACACCAACAATAAAACTAATTGATGAAAGTGGTGACGTTACAGGTAATTGAATACTTTTTGAAAGCGAATCCTCCTCATTGACCAGGTAATAACTATCGGGCAATGCTGTTTCCCTGTCATTGATGTCTGTAACAGTAAGATGCGAGATATAATACTTGAATTTGCTGACCACGAAAGGTTCGCCAAAACCATTGGTATAGGTTTGCTCAAACAATTGCAGTTCTTTGGTACCTACCCAATGTTTAAATTGAATAGCGGTTATGGTGGGTTTTTTTGCAGGAGGCGCAAACGCGGCAACTACAAAGAACACTACTACGATAAGGACAAAACAACTTTGCTTCATTTATACAAGGCTTGCTTTTTGTGCAAACTACGGTAGTCTTTGAAGACTGCTGTAGTTTATTGTAAGGGTAAAGATACGTTGCGGTTGCTGTGCGTGAGACAGGGGCCTCAACAGCGGTCTGAACTTCAGTACCCATAGCCTGTTTGGAAGTAGCCGCCCGGTCTGACCAGCGTTGGCGACCGGAGCTGCTACTTAATCACCCCTTTAATTGTAGTGAATTGATATCCTCTCTTCTTCAATGTTTCAATCAGTTCCGGCAAAAGGGCATAAAATTTATCGGTTCGCCGGGGGTCTGTTCCTATATGCACTAAAAGAATAAAACCGTTCATGCCATCCGCTGATTGCTGTTCATATTGTAGTACAGATTGCAGAATGGTTTTGCTGTCTGCATACCTGCTGCCCATTTCTGGGTAAGTATAATCTGCATTGCTGCGGGTACCTGCAGAAAACGATACAAGTTGCAGGCCCAGGGTTTTTGTCCAGCTGGCAATTGAATCATTCCACCATTCATAGGGTGGCAGAAAATAGGGAGCCTTGTTGCGATCAATACCAAGTTTGGACAGTTCCTTATACGCGTCTGTCAGGTCCTTGGTAAAAACCTCCTTTGTTACCAGGAGGCTATCCCTTTTCTGCCAGTCGCAGTACAAAAGATGTTTATCTGAATGCACCCCCAGGTAGTAGCCGTTTTGTTTCAAAGAGGAAATAATGCGTACAAAGTTTTTGTTGCGGTAAAAATTACCAGTGAGGAAAAAGGAAGCTTTGATGTTCTTTTTTTGCAGTGTCCTGATAATAGAAGGTCCCCCGTCCGCAAACTCATCTCCGGTAAAAACAAGGGCGATCTTCTTTTGGCTAAGATCTCCTCTTACAACCGCGCCATGATCTATAATAACTGATTTTTTATCCATTGCTTCCGCTTCCCGCTGCGCCAGCAGGTACACCAGGCTGGCCGTTCCATCGGTGGTGGGTTCATTGGTACTGTAGTCACCCGCATCATCGTGGTACACTACCAGGTCCGACTGAAACTCAGCGTATGCATCTTGGTTGTACAGGGTAAGGCCAATCAGGTTTTTGTAGATACTACCGTACACAGGGCCGTCTACCATCGCGCCGGTAAGATCGTAATGATTGAGTATATACAGCGAAGAATGCGGATGAAGCGGCGTATTGCCACTGGCCGGCAAACCATACACCATTGTTTTACCCCATGGATTACAACCAAACAACCAATCGAAACCTGCCTGTTCCAGCTGAGCATATTGTTCGTCGCCGCTGAGTGTGCGGTAGAGATAACACTGAATGGTAAATGAAACCGTGAGGTTATTGGAGCACCAGATAAATGGCACGCCTCGGTAAAACGCGTTTTGCTTTGCTTTTTGCCAAACACGCTCTATACCCTCTTTATAGTACGCTATCATTTGGGCCTTGTCTTTTTCACCCGCCTTTTTTGCCAGCTCATAATGGCCAAAATTGTGAAAGGGGTACCACTGGTAATGCCGCGCCGTATCTGCACCCATCCAGGGTGTTACTGTTTCCCGCTCGCTGTACTGCAACGACTGATCCTGATATTTTTTGTTTTTTGTAAGCACATATAAATTAGCCGCCGCCAATTCCATATCGTCTACCCAATTATCTTCTTCGTAAAAATAAGGCGATGATCCTGGTGCTGTCTGGCTAACGCCCGGCTTATCCAGTCCCAGCTGGAAGGCGCTGGTTGATTTACTTTCCAGCAACTGTGAAAACGGCGCATCTCTTTTTTGATAGAGCACCGCGCCCAAGGCGAATGCACTTGAAAACTTGCCGGCGGCGGAAGCTACACCTGTACTCCGGTTCTTGTACCTGCGCAGCCCCTGTGGTTGGCCGGTGGCGAAATATACAGGACGTCCACCCGCCTTTCCTAAACCATAGTCTGCAGAATCATGATTGGGCAATCGAAAGCCAACATGGTCCCTGTCATCGGCCAACTGGTTAAACAGCCAATCTTTGCGTGGGTGCATTTTCAACAGCCATTGTAAACCCCACCTGGCTTCATCCAGCACGTCGGCGCTGCCGTTTTTTCCTTCCCCTCCATTGGCGGCATACTTATCTGCAAATACAGCAGGAAAATCGCGATAGGCTGCCAGCAGATGATAGGTGGCTGTGGCAGAAGTAGTAACATACTGCAGGTAATCACTGGCATCGTGCCATCCGCCCGACACATCTATATGCGTAGTATCTGGCATGGGACCATACATTGTATATCCATCATTGGTATGACAGGAGTCTTTCAAAAAAGGATTGTATCCGCTTCGTTGCTGACGCAGATAGTTCAATGAAAAATCTGCTGCGCCTTTGTAGACATGGTTACCAATAGTAAAGACAGGAGAACGGGCTCCGCCGCATTTAATGTAGTAGCGGCCGGGAATAGCAAAACTGGTGAAATTCAGGCGCAGGCTTTGTGTAAATGGCCCGTAAGCACCATAAGCATTACCAGCTTTTGCGGTATACAGCAGCTGGTTGGTCTCCGCATTTATCAATTCAAACACATCAGGAACATTATTCTCTTTGCTGGCCCATACCGCCACCTTAACAGCTTTGCAAGTATAGCCCAGCTGATTAATCCGCACCCAGGATTGCGCAGCGCCGCGATAAGCAATTGCCGTAAGCAGCACTGCCAGTAATATGATTCCCCTTTTTCCTGCAATAGAAACAGTCTGCATAATTGTCGTTTTCAATCGGTCTTTCAAAAGGTCAAACTAATATTGATGTAAAAATGATTTTATTACTGCAATATTTTTAAATACGCCGTCCACGGGCCAACGGCTTCTTTGTATTGCTTTGCAATTACCCGGCTTATTTGCGCAATATGATTCAGATCGTGCACCGTCCAGGTGGCCAGCAGCTGGCTAAGTGTTACTTCAGCAAACGCCGGGTGAATGCCTTTTTCTTTCAAAGCGTTTTTGCCGATATTTTGTTCTTTTAATTTTTCGATATTCATTTTCCGCAGGTTACTGAATTCTTCCAAAAGCTGCGAAAGCGAAGCTGCTTTGTCCTGCTGCATTTGTGCGAAGCGGTCAAAAGGCTCAAAACTTTTATCTGCCTTATCCGACAGAATGATCATGGCCCTTGGCATCCAGTCTGTCTTCTCTCCATGTATAAGATGTCCGATAACATCATAGACACTCCAGGTACCTGGGCCTTCATTCACTGAGGTCCACTCCGGCGAAAGATGCTGCAGCATTGATTTCAATACCGCGGGCGTGTGTTCAAGAATTTCCAATGATTTTGCAATGCTGAATTCCATATTGGTATTTTATTGGTGCAAAGAGGTACGCTGTTTACTAATCCTCTTCATTGTCGATTATTTCTCCACTGGTTATCTCCGGCAAATATTTCTCTGTGTCTGCCAGGGGCAGACTTTCCACCTCCTGCAATTTACGGTTGATGGCCCTGGTGCGTTTGCCCAGCAGTTCATCTATCTGGCTGCTGGCAGTATGCAGGTTTCTCTGCGCTTTTTCCATCAGTCCGCCAAATTTGCCAAATTCATTTTTAACAGCGCCCAGTATTTTCCATACCTCGCTGCTGCGCTGTTGCAGGGCCAGGGTGCGGAATCCCATCTGCAGGCTGTTAAGAATGGCCGCCAGTGTAGTAGGACCTGTAACAATTACTTTGTATTCCCGCTGCAATATATCCAGCAGGCTGGCCTTACGCACCACTTCTGCATAGATGCCTTCAAAAGGCAGGAACATGATGGCAAAATCTGTGGTATTGGGTGGATCAATATATTTATCCCTGATGTCCCTTGCCATTTTCTTTATCACATTTTCCATGTTCTTAGTAGCGGCTTCTATCAATACGGGGTCTGCCGTATCGTAGGCTTCCTGCAATTGCTCGTAGATGTCTTTAGGAAATTTAGCATCCACCGGTAAATACACCACGCTGTTGCCTTCATCTCTGCCGGGCAGTTTAATGGCAAATTCTACCAGGTCTGCAGCATCATGTTTTGTTTTTACATTGGCGGCATACTGTTCCGGCGCCAGCACCTGTTCCAGCAGCATGGCCAGCTGCACTTCGCCGATACCGCCGCGCATTTTAACATTGCTCAGCACTTTCTTTAAGCCGCCCACGTCCTGCGCAAGGGTTTGCATTTCACCCAGGCCTTTCTGCACGCTCTCCAGTTGTTTGCCTACCAGTTCAAATGATTGGCCAAGCCTTTCATTCAGGGTTTTCTGTAACTTTTCGTCTACCGTAGCCCGCATCTCTTCCAGCTTTTTCTCATTGCTTTCCATCATCTGTTGCTGGCGCTGATCCAATTGCCCGAATTTTTCTTTCTGCAGGCTGTTGAATGATTCAACATTTTTATCAAAAGATTCCCGGAAGTTTTTAAAAGCATTTTCCAGCGCATCGCGCATCAGCTGGCTGTCTGTTTTATCCTGTTGCGTAAGCGCCTGCAGGCGGGCTTCTGTCTGGCGGCTTATTTTATCCAGTTGCTCAATAGTGCTTGCCGATAATTCTTTCTGAACAGCTTTCAGTTCGTCAAACTTCGTCCGCTGTTCTGCCATAAAATCTTTCTGGCTGGCAGACAGGCTATCACGGCTGGTTCTGGCAGCCTCCTCCATAGTTTTTATAAGCTGCTGCAGTGTGTTTTGATTTTGCTGCGTCATTACTGACAGGGTTTGGATAAGTTCCTGCTTCAGATCTTTTAAAGTATCGCTTAACTCTTCTCTGCCCGATTTTGAAAGCGCCGCGGCTTCTGTTCTGCTTAACAGGAAGTCTTCTTTCAGAGAGGATTGAAGGCTTTCGATTCTTGCCGTTAGCACAGCAACGCCCTGGTCGCTTTTAGGCCGCAGCAGCACCTGCAGCAGGATAATTATAATGAGTAAAACAATAACAACAATAATGGCAATCTGCATAAAGGGTATTTAAAGCATGGCCTATAAAGTTAAAACTAAGCACTTGTATATGAATGTAAAACAGTCTTAATACTTTTGGAATATTATTTACAGCCATTTGATTATAATAATTCCCCGGTATGATAACAGTACGAAAAGCAGGAAAAGAAGATATAGAAGACCTTACAGTTTTATTTGATCTTTACCGCACCTGGTACCATCAGCCATCAGATATTGCAGCTGCCAGGCAGTTTCTGCTGCAAAGAATGGAAAAGCAGGAGTCTGTTGTATTAGTGGCCGTGCAGGGAGATGCATTGGTGGGTTTTACGCAGCTCTATCCCATTTTTTCTTCTGTGAGCTTACAGCGCGCCTGGTTACTGAACGATTTGTATGTACATGCCATAGTACGCAAGCAGGGTTTGGCAAAACAATTGCTGGAGGCTGCCCGCCATCACGGACTG
>JANPGT010000189.1:0-6651 GCA_031424135.1 Chitinophagaceae bacterium | reverse complement strand
AGTTTTCAGGCCCGGCCTGAGAATCAGGATCCACCTTCTATCATCCAATTTCCATAAGGCAGAACGCTAATTTCCAAATTTCCTCCCAATACATTCAGCTAGTTTCATTAGTATATTTCTGTTATCACTGCAGCATATGCAGTTTCAATATCCCCCGGTAAGCCAATCGTTATCTACCCTTCTTACACACCCCCAGCTAACCGTTTGCAACTACCATTCGTAGTAAAAATTCATCCTTTAGCAAGGCGGTTTGTAAAAAATTATTTTGTTGATTATCAGCATAAAGATTTTCTTTTTGTGGTTTCAGAGGTAAGCACAGGCCGGCGATTTCTATCGCCGGCACTTTTGTCTAAAAGCGTCAACGAGAAAAGGAGGCAGACTTTTTCCGCACAGCGCTAAGAGCGCAAAGGAGTGAGCAGGATATTTAAGCGCAGACTGATGTTAAGCGGGAATCACCAACTCGTTTTCTCTTTTTCCCTGTTAGCTCTCCGCGAAACATTTTCTCTTTGTTCTTTTAGCCAAAAAAAGCCTCCCAAATTGGGAAGCTTAATATTTACAATTCACTTTATTATTGACTGCTGCTCTCTTGTCCTCATTTTCGCCTTGTGCTCTTAGTTGATGGTCCAGGTTTCATTACCCCTCAGCAATTTGTCCAGGTTTCCTTTTCCTTTGGTAGCCTGCACCTCTTCAATCTGCATTGCCATTACATCTTCGTAGCAGGGCCGGTCTGTTTCGTAAAACACACCAAAAGGTCGTGGCAGGTGGCCTTCTATTTTGGCGCTGTCGAACATACGGGTTAAAGTTTGCGCTTTAAAGAAATCTCTTTCATCGTGCACCCACAAATCATCCGCACTGGCGCCGTTGTTCAAATCAACCACTATTGGTTTAAAACCATCCAGCTTGATGCCCTTATTTTTCTGTGCACCAAAGATCAGCGGCTTACCCTGCTCTACAAACAGTGTTTCTTCCGGCTTGCTTGATTTTTCTGTAAACACCTCAAATGCCCCATCATTAAAGATGTTGCAGTTCTGGTAAATTTCCAGGAAGGATGCGCCTTTGTGTTTGTGGCTGCGGGTAAGTGTCTCCTGCAGGTGTTTGGGGTCCCTGTCCATGCTGCGTGCAATGAAAGTTGCATCCGCCCCCATGGCCAGTGCCAACGGGTTAAAAGGATGGTCAATACTGCCGAAGGGGGTAGATTTAGTCACTTTATTTTCCTCTGACGTGGGTGAATACTGGCCCTTGGTCAATCCGTAAATCTGGTTATTGAACAGCAGCACATTTACATCAAAATTGCGGCGCAGCAGGTGAATAGTGTGGTTTCCGCCGATGCTCAGGCTATCGCCGTCGCCGGTTACAATCCATACGCTCAGCTCCGGGCGGGCAGCTTTTAAACCACTGGCAATAGCCGTGGCGCGGCCATGGATGGAGTGCATGCCGTAAGTATTCATATAGTAAGGAAACCGGCTGCTGCAGCCAATTCCAGACACAATAACAATATTTTCTCTGGGAACGCCGATACCGGGCATTACTTTCTGTACCTGCGCTAAGATGGAATAATCACCACATCCGGGACACCAGCGTACTTCCTGGTCGGTAGCAAAATCTTTGGGGGTAAGGACGGGCTGTGCTAATGTTTCACTCATTTCAAATAGGCATTATGGGTTACAATGTACAAAGTTCGCTAATAATTATAAACTTTAGACCAGTATTTTAATGGTTTTTAACATGATAAAGGTCATTGAATGCAATCAATCCGGCAATCAGCATGGCTCCAGAAACTAATCTATACCTCCCCGCTCACCAGCGCCTCCCAATATTCTGCCGCCCGCCGGGTATGCGGAATAACGATGGTGCCGCCCACAATATTGGCCACGGCAAAGATCTCGTAGACCTGTTCTGTAGAAATGGTCAGCTCATGACATTTGCCCAGGTGGTATTTAATGCAATCATCACAGCGCAATACCATACTGGCCACCAGTCCCAGCATTTCCTTTGTTTTGGTATCCAGCGCACCTTCCGCATAAGTATTGGTGTCAAGGTTCCAGAGGCGTTTTATCACCAGGTTATCTTTGGCTAAAATCACCTCGTTCATACGGGTACGGTAGTCATTGAATTCATTCACTAAGTTGCTCATATCATTTTTTTTTGCTCTTTCTTTAAAAGGGAGTTGGGTGAGGTTATTTGTTTGCCAAAAGTAATAAAGGCTGACCAGTCATCCTCTATGCCCGCCTAAAACGCAGATCAATTTCGTACATTCAGCATTCAAAATTTCTGTTATGAGAAAACCCCTGCTCGCATCGCTGTTTATATTCTTTTGTGTGATGGCATTTGCTCAGCCTTCCAAAGACCCGGTGAAAGTTACCGATATGCTGAAAATTAAGTCTGCCGGCGGCATCACGCTTAGTAAGGATGGCAGCAAAGCGGCCTTTATTGTTACCGCTATTGAGCCCGACGGCGATACTAAATGGGAGTATAAATATGTGAATCAGCTATGGTTGCTTTCTACGGATGGCAGCGCTTCGCCCAAACAATTAACCGGCAAAGAAAGCTCCTCGCAACCTGCCTTTAGCCCCGATGGAAAGCAGCTGGCTTTTGTAAGAGTGGCCGATGGCAAACCCCAGGTATTTCTGCTGCCGCTGGACGGTGGCGAAGCCATGCAGCTGACCAAATACAAATACGGCGCAGGCAATCCTAAATGGAGCCCCGATGGAAAAGAAATCCTATTCTCTTCCGGCATCACTTTAAAAGATTTATTGAAAGACTCAGTACTAAATCCCGGCCGCAGCATCCCTGCCTGGCCATTTGAAAAACCAGGCTTTGACAAAAACCAGCAATTGCTGTCTTCTGCTGCCAAAGCAGACCCTGATGGTTCTATTGAAGAAGTTAGAAACTACCTGGAAAATAATGCAACAGACAAAAAAGCAAAAGTGGTGACTAAACTCGATTTCCTGGATGAGACAGATGTTGCTACAGAAATTCGCTTTAACCATTTTTTTGTAGTACCTGCAGCAGCAGGCGCCGCGCCGCAACCCATTACGCATGGTTTTTATAATTTTACCAGCGCAGAGTTTACACCTGATGGGAAACAGCTGGTACTCGCCGGCGATATAGACTCTTTGCAAAACGCCGATCGCTCACTGGAAAGTGAAATTTTTATTGTGAACAAAGACGGCAGCCAGTTGCACAAACTGCTGGGTGAAGAAGGAAAGAATTTCACCGGACCAAAACTATCGCCCTCCGGAAAATGGCTGGCGTTTCAATATGGCAACACCTCTTTTGTAAGCGTACCCGCACTGGGTATTATGCCTTTGAATGGAACTGCCAATGATATTGTTACCATTCCGGTTGACCGCAATAAGGGCGGACTCACCTGGAGCAACGACGAAAAGTATATCTATTTCACTTCTCCCAGCAATGGTGGGCAGCCTTTGTACCGTGCCGATATAAAAGCAAAACTGGCTGAACAACTCACCGATGTAAACAGCGGTATTACCAGTTTTGACATTGTTAACAACAAACTGGTATTTGTAAAAACAGAACCTGCAGATCCCTATGAAATCTACCTGGCAGACGCTTCTGCAAAAAATGCCCGCCGTATGAGCAGTTTTAATTACGATTGGGTGCAGAAAAAGCAACTGTCGCTGCCGGAGAAAAAAACGTTTACTAACAGCAAAGGTCATACGATTGAATACTGGGTAATGAAACCTGTCAATTACCAGCCAGGTAAGAAATTTCCGCTGCTGCTGAACATTCATGGCGGCCCTTCGGCCATGTGGGGCCCGGGAGAAACCAGTATGTGGCACGAGTTCCAGTTCTGGTGCAGTAAGGGCTATGGAGTTGTGTACTGCAACCCCCGTGGAAGCGGCGGCTATGGCCTCGACTTCCTGCGCGCCAATGTAAACGACTGGGGTGCGGGTCCCACCAGTGATGTGCTCACGGCGCTGGATAAAGCAGTAGCAGAAGGCTGGGCCGACACTTCGCGATTAGTGGTAACCGGTGGTTCATATGCCGGCTACCTGGTGGCCTGGATTGTAGCACACGACCAGCGTTTTAAAGCCGCCTGCAGCCAGCGCGGTGTGTATGATTTGGCCACTTTTTTTGGTGAAGGCAATGCATGGCGACTGGTGCCCAATTATTTTGGCGGCTACCCCTGGGAGCCTGCTACCAAGGCCATCCTTCAAAGAGAATCACCTATTACGTATGTGCAGAACATTACTACGCCTTACATTATATTTCATGGCGATAATGACCGGCGTACCGGCTTTGTACAAAGTGAAATGCTTTACCACAGCCTGAAAGTACTGGGCCGCCCGGTAGAATATGTAAGGCATCCCGGTGGCACGCATGAGCTTACCCGCAGCGGCAACAACCGCCAGCGTATTGATCAGATGCTGCGCACCTGGGAGTTTTTTGAAAGATGGATTAAATGATTTTTTATTTGCATTCATAGAAAAATTGGCGCGTATAAATGTCGCTCGCAACATTGCCCCTTAGCCGTTGGCTCAGTACTTTTATGATATTGACCTGGCTGCTGTCGAAAATATATTGCTGGGCATAAGTCTCACCCAGCCCGGTGGTATTGATAAAAGAAGATTTGAAAAGGTGCTCATTAAAATAAAAATCAATGTTCAGCAAATTATACAATCCTGTTCCGGCATAATCTGCTCCAAAAAAACTAAAATCTGCCAGGGTATTGGCAACAGGATAATAATTATAGTCAGTTACTGTAATTTTAGTTGAATCATTGCCGTTGCCCGTAAAATAAGAATACGTACGGCTGATATCAGCACCGGAAAATTCATATTTCATTACTGCCCGTCGTTCCCATAAACCGCTGTTAAATGTGTAGGTGGTTTTTTGAACCGGCTGCTTTGCTGCATTGTATTCGTAGACGTATTGGCTGCCCCAAAAAATAAGGAAGGGTCCCCCCAACGCAACCGTAGTAATTTTAACCGGCATTCCATCTGTGTTGTAAACAGCAGAAAAATCTGAGTGCCCGTTTGTATAGCCAACCAGTTTTCCGTCCGCATTGTAGGTAACTACCCATGAACCCTTATGGGTACTGTCGTTGATTGCGGCGATGCGCCCTTTATCATCATAATTTACCAGGAAAACGGTATCATTATTTAAACCCTGCACTATCCTGGTAATCCTGCAGTTGTTTACAGCATGGTCAGAAGATTTCTGGCAGCCAAATAATAAGCAGCAGACTAAAATCAGTAAAACAATTCTTTTCATAAGACGGGAATTAACGCTAAAAATAAACTGTATTCCTTGTTTTTCAGTAAAATTCTATACATTTATTACTCATATAAACTAACCGCATGCAAATTAAAAAAAGAATTATAGTGATGGCAGCTATGGTCGTAGTAGTTTTGTCAGCAGTAGCTTTTACCGCACCTCCGGCCGATGATCATGAATATAAAAACCTCAAAATTCTGCCCAAAGACATCAGCCATGAAAAGCTGGGCAAAATAATGCATGACTTCAATGATGCATTGGGCGTAAAATGTAATTTTTGTCATGCGCCTTCAAAAGATACCGCAGAGCACCATCCTGATTTTGCCAGCGATGATAAACCTGAAAAGAATATTGCAAGAGAAATGATGAAGATGACGGTAAAAATCAATAAGAAATTTTTTGCCGCCAAACACGCGGCTATCGGCGATGCAGAACTGTCCGTAAGCTGCGGCACCTGCCATCATGGAACCCCTCACCCGGAGGCAGCGGGCAGTAAAGAAAACCAGGGTCCGCCACCACCACCCAGGGAAGAGAAACACTAATATTAATTATATTACAGCAGCAGCTTCGGTTACAGAAAAATGTATAAAGTAACCGAAGCTGTTTTTTTATGACAAATCCTAAGTATTCAAATAGTTTTATAAAAAGCGGGGGGACCGGAAATATGGATGCTATGAATGTCCGGAGGGAAGATGGAAATAAATAAAAATCATTGCTGATTGCGGGATGTATTGATTTTGGGATTTGCGTTTGTAGTTACCGGTGCTGCACGGTATGAATTTTTGTATTTGATTTACAACACGCAACAGCTGAAATCCCAATATCTCAAAATCCAGCAATAAAAAATAATGCAAATAAAAAAGGGCCTTTGAGGGCCCTTCTTATTGTATTGAAACACTAAACTGTTTAATACTTGTGTTGATTCAGATTACCAACGGTTGTTACCGCCGCCATTTGAACCAGAAAAAGAACGTCTTGCACCGCCATTGCTGCCGCCACCTGTTCTTTCTTCTCTTGGTTTAGCGATTGTAACTGTAATAGCACGTCCTTCAACCTGTGCGCCATCCAGTTCAGCAATTGCTTTCTGACCTGCTGTGTCATCAGACATTTCAACAAAACCAAAGCCGCGGCTTTTGTTAGTGAATTTGTCTAAAATAACTTTAGCAGAAGTTACTTCTCCGTACTCTGCGAAAAATTCCCTTAAGTCTTCATCCTGTACGTTGAAGCTTAAATTTGAAACATAAATGTTCATGTTTGTAAATAAGTTGATTAATTAAAAATAATCTGAGAAAAAACAGCGTACTGAAGACTGACTAATAGCAGGAAATGCGTAGCAGAAAAAATCGTTCAATTACTAAATGCTGACTAACTCAAATGTTACTATGCAAATATACATCTTTAATTGAGTAT
>JANPGT010000188.1:0-2516 GCA_031424135.1 Chitinophagaceae bacterium | reverse complement strand
CGCCAAAAAGACCAAAATTGAGCAGCACCATAAAAAGTATGAATGCACCGGTGCCAATGCCAACCACCGACCAGAAAATACGAACTGATTTTTTCATATATTGTAAATGATGAGTATGTAATTACAGCAAATATCTTACCTGAAAAGAGCTGTTAGCGGTTAGCTATTAGCTTTTAGTGCTTTTGCTTCCGTTCTCAAATGTATGTATTAAGAACAGGATTCAGGTACTTCCTGCCAGACTAAAAGCTAACAGCTAATAGCTATTAGCTTCACTTAAAAAAGTCTTTGAAATTAGCTGCCAGGAATTTCTTATACGCCGGAACATCTTTATTGTTCTTAATGACTTCAAGGTTATTGTCGTTGATAATTATAAAGGAATATTTAGCAGCCGGCATCCATGGAATGATGTCCCCCGCAGCCAGTTTACCGGCTTTTTCCATATAGTCCAGTGCTGCTGCGGCGTTGTCGAATTTGCCTATCAGCATAAAGCGGATATCATCCGTGAGTAGCAGGGGACTGATATCAATCTGCCTGTTATAATATTTTTCCCTGTTATAACGGTTGAAGGCATTTTTTGCTTCGTTCACATATACCGGGTCTACCTTATCCATTACCAGCGCTACATAATGCGGTTGTTCAGGCGCATTCACAAAACTGGATGATACGGGTGTTCCCGGTTTCTTTGCCAGTTGCGTACTGTCGGTTGCTATGGGTTTTAGAGGGGTATTGGTGGCAGGCATTTTTGCTGTAACACTGTCTTTGGCGACGGGTTTGCCGGGAACAGCATTTACTACCGGCCCCTGCACCATTGGGTTACCCACGGCAACGGTTACCAGTGAACTGTCTTCGGCCGGTCTTTCAATCTGCAGGTTGGTAAGGTATTCTTCTATCTGCTTGCGCCTGCCCAATACATCTATCAGGGATTTTGCCTTAGCAGCCATAGGAGTGCCGGGGTACAGGGTGTTGATATTGTTCAATACAAGTATAGCGGCAGAATCATTTCGCTGCTGTACCTGGTAGACGGCCTCAATGTATAATAATTGCGGGCTCCAGTAATGTTTTCCGTATAAACTGTCTGCATGGCGTTTTTTGCTGAGCGCCTCCTCAAATTTGCCTTCAATAAAAAGGGTATAGACTTCTTCGTAGACAGGCGCCCCTTCGGCCTTACGGCCGGTATCTGCCGGAACCGGGTTCCTAATTATGTTGTTTAATTTACTGTTACCAAACCTGTTCTCCATCAGGCGCTTAATTTCCACGGCTTTCTGCTCGTTGCCTACTTTTTTGTAGCAGTAATAAAGATTAAACAGTGTTTGTTCTTCTACTGACGAATTGGGAAACTGGTTGATTAGTTTTTCATACACTTCTATGGCATCGGGATAAGCTTCCAGGTTGTCCTGCAGCGCCCTGCCCATTTCAAAATTGGCATGCAGGATAGAGTCGTTCGATATTTTTAATAGTTCCGGCGTAAGCGGCAATTTGTCTTTCAGGCTTTCCAGGCTTAAAGGTTTCTCCGGTTCCAGTGCCTGCGCATTGGCAGCACCTGGCTGGTTGGGATCGTTTAACACACCTTTGTTGGCAATACCCTGTTGCTTAATAGCAGCACTTCTTTGCCAGTTGTCTGCGTTGGGCCTGTTGCCCCATTTGGCTTTAAAGTCGTTAAACCCTTTTGCTCTTAAGGTTGTATTGGAGAAATACCAGTCTGTTTTGGAAGACGGTGCACTGAACAAATCAGCAGCAGGCGCATTGCTGTTATTATTGGCAAAGCCCGGGGTCGTATTTCCAAAACTGGGTTCTTCCTCTTTCAGTCCCTGTTGCTTGCGCAGCTGGCGCAACAATTTTTTTAGGTACGCAGTGCGCTCTGCTTCCGGCAGGGCGGCAATTTTCTGAAGGCTGTCCTGCCTTACAATAATCATTTGCTGTCCTGCGATGGTGGTAAGTGCATTTTTTCGCATGGTAAAAGCCTCCAGGGCTGCGCTGTCTACAACACTCTGATCGGTGCTGTCGTAAAAGCGTTTTGCATTCACATAATCTTTTTCGGCAAAATCTACATCGGCCAGGGCCAGGAAGGACCTGCTTTTCTGCTGGGGGTTACTAACGCTGTAGCGTATACTTTTTTCCAGGAAGTTTTTGGCGGCTTTATTTTGTTTCCTGTCCAGTTCTATCTGTGCTGCCGTATAATAAATGATATCACGGTAGAGTGTGTATTTATCCCTGCGGCCCATTTTGGCAAGGGCGTCAATGGCATTCTGTATCGCTTTTTCATCGGTACCTTCTCCCTGGCGGATGGCATTGAGCACCGCATACACTTCCATTACCGGGTCAATGGTATGTTTGATAACGCGGTCGTAATAAGCTTTTGCCAGTCCATGTTTGCCGGTGGCCTCGTTCATTTGGGCTATCAGGTATTCCCAGCGCGCGGTTTCCTGCCGGTTGACCGCATTGTCAAGTGCCTTGTCCAGATAGGTGGAAGCACTGTCCCATGACTGCTGATTATAGAAATACCATGCCTGCGCTTC
>JANPGT010000187.1:0-13833 GCA_031424135.1 Chitinophagaceae bacterium | reverse complement strand
CCGCGGTGTTCAAAATCCCAGGGATTCTTATCAGCCGTTTTGTAGTCTTTGATATGTTCAAAATCACGGCCGCGCTCCAGCATCAACACTTTCAACCCTTTTTCGGTGAGTTCTTTGGCTGCCCATCCGCCGCTGATGCCGGAGCCAATAACAATGGCATCATAAGTGCTTTGGGCAACGGCTTTGTTATTGATGTTGAGCGAATCTCCGGGCATTTTCGTTGTTATATGATGTTTGCTGGTAAGCTATTATGTTTCTACTCTTAGTTATATTCAGCAGTTGCGGGCGATGAGCTTTGAGCCGTGAGCTCTTTAACCCGTAGTCCGGTGTATTCACCAACAGCGGCAGGCCTTGGTGCTCATAGCCAGCAGCTAAAAGCTCACCGCTATTTACAAATTTCCTTTCTTTAACTCACTCACTGCATGATCTACTGCCCTGGCTGTAAATGCCATATAACTGAGTGATGGGTTAACGCAGGAAGCCGATGTCATAAATGACCCGTCTGTTACAAATACATTGGGCGCATCCCATACCTGGTTGAACTTATTGAGCACCGATGTTTTGGGATCTTTACCCATACGTGCAGAGCCCATTTCATGAATACCACGGCCCAGGGTGCCATCGCCATCCCGGCCTTTTACATTTTTAACGCCGGTGGCTTCCAGCATTTCAATGGCATCATTCAGCATGTCTTTGCGCATTTTTTTCTCATTGTCTTTGTATTCTACTTCAAATGCAAGCACTGGAAGGCCCCATTTATCCAGGCGCTGTTTGCCGTTTTTATCTGGTACGGGACGTTCTATTTCCCTACCCATCACTGGATCTTTAAAGGTCTCCGTTTTATCGCCATAGAGGGTCTTATCAATATAGATCTTGTTTTCGTGGTAAGGCAGTGTTTCGCCAAAGCCGCCAATATTCATCGTCCAGGATCCTGGCTCTGTCAATGCATCTTTAAATTCGCCCCCGATTGCCATCTCCTCCATAGAGCGGTTGTAGCCCTGGCGGCTGCCGCCTCCCTGGTAACCAAAGCCGCGCAGGTAATCTCTTTTATCGCCAAAGAAATTGCGGTAGCGGGGAATATAAATACCATTGGCACGGCGGCCGAAATAATACTTGTCTTCATATCCTTCAACAAGTCCGCTGGCACCCACGCCCAGGTGGTGGTCCATGATATTGTGTCCTAACTCACCACTGCTGCTGCCCAGTCCGTCGGGCCAGATATCAGTAGCAGAATTCATCAGTACCCAGGCGCTGTTCAGGGTGGAGGCGTTTACGAAAATTATTTTTGCATTATAGGTATAGGTCTTGTTGTTTTCTCCATCCAGCACCTCAACACCGGTCGCTTTTTTCTTGTCTTTATCGTACAAAATTTTTGTAACAATGCTCCAGGGGCGCAGGGTGAGGTTGCCCGTTTTTTTAGCTGCCGGCAATGTAGAAGATTGTGTACTGAAATAGGCACCAAAGGGGCAGCCCAGCGCACACTTGTTCCTGAACTGGCAATTTGTACGGCCGTTGTGCGCCACCGTTAGATTGGCAGTGCGGCCAATAATCATTTTACGCGCCCCTTTATAATGTTCTTTTAAACGGGCAGATACGTCTTTTTCAACACAGGTCATGTCCATAGGGGGCAGAAACTGTCCATCCGGCAATTCGGGCAGACCTTCTTTGGAACCGCTGATACCCGCAAATTTTTCCACATGGTCATACCAGGGTGCTATTTCAGCATACCGCACCGGCCAGTCTACGCCGATGCCTTCTTTGGCATTGGCTTCAAGATCCAGATCGCTCATGCGGTAGCTCTGGCGGCCCCACATCAACGAACGGCCACCTACATGGTAACCACGGAACCAGTCGAAGCGTTTCACTTCAGTATAAGGACTATCTTTATCGCTGCACCAGTAATCAACATTCTGTTCGCTCAGCGGGTAGTCTCTTTTCAGTACCGGGTAATCTTTTATCATTTGCTGGGTGCGGCCGCCGCGGTGCGGAAAATCCCAGGGATCTTTGGTAGCGTTTACATAGTCTTTTACGTGTTCAATGTCTTTTCCGCGTTCCAGCATGAGTACTTTCAGTCCCTTTTCGGTGAGCTCTTTTGCGGCCCATCCGCCACTGATGCCGGATCCAATTACAATGGCATCGTAGGTATTCTGCTCAACGGCTTTGTTGTTTACGTTCAAGGAATCTCCGGGCATAGTGTTCGTTTATTGAGATGAGGAATATTATTAACAGCCTTTTTATTTTCAGTAGCTTTTAGTGTTCCATGGTCTGGTGTGCTCACCGACCATATCCGTTCGTTGCTGTTGGTGATATTTCAGTAAACTCAGTACAGCAACATCGGCGGCAACCGCCGATGTTTCCGCGCATAAGCCTAACAGCTAGTAGTTAACGGCTAAAAGCCTGCTCCTACAGATTCTTTTTCTTCAGCTCGCTTACTGCATAATCAGCAGCGCGGGCGGTAAATGCCATATACGTTAATGAAGGGTTCTGGCAGGCAGCCGAAGTCATAAATGCGCCATCGGTTACAAATACATTGGGAGCATCCCATAGCTGGTTCCACTTGTTGGTTACCGATGTTTTTGCATCTGCGCCCATGCGGGCGCCACCCATTTCATGAATGCCCCTTCCCAATGTGCCATCGCCCTCGTAGCCGTGTACATCTTTAACACCTGCTACGGTGAGCATTTCTATGGCATCGTTCAGCATATCTTTCCGCATTTTCTTTTCATTCTCTTTGTACTCCACGTCAATGGCAAGTACGTTCAGGCCCCATTTATCCAGGCGCTGTTTACCACCTTTATCCGCCACGGGGCGCATTCCCAGGTCTTTGCCGGTAATGGGATCATTGAACTGTTCCATCTTATCACCATACAGGGTTTTGTCGATGTACACCCTGTTTTCGTGATAAGGCAATGTTTCACCAAAACCACCGAAGCCCATACTCCAGCCACCGGGTTCGGTGATAGCATCTTTGAATGCTCCCCCAACGGTAAACTCTGGAATATGGCTGCCCCAGCCGCCGCGGCTGGCGCCACCCTGGTAACCAAAGCCACGCAGGTAGTCTCTTTTATCGCCAAAGAGGTTGCGGTAGCGCGGTATATATGGACCATTGGCCCTGCGGCCGAAATAGTATTTGTCTTCATAGCCTTCTACCCGTCCGCCGGCGCCTACGCCCAGGTGGTGGTCCATAATGCCATGCCCCAGTTCACCGCTGCTGCTGCCAAGGCCGTCGGGCCAGATATCGGTGGCGGAGTTCATCAGGATCCAGTTGCTGTTTAAGGCAGAGGCATTCAGGAAAATGATTTTGGCGTAGTAGGTATAGGTCTTGTTGCTTTCGCCATCCAGCACTTCTACACCGGTGGCTCTTTTCTTATCCTTATCGTATAAAATTTTTGTAACGATGCTCCAGGGGCGCAGGGTGAGGTTGCCGGTTTTCATCGCCGCAGGCAAGGTAGAAGACTGCGTGCTGAAATAAGCGCCGAAGGGGCAACCCAGCCAGCATTTATCGCGGTACTGGCAATTGGTTCTGCCACCATGCGCTACCGTTAGGTTGGCGCTACGGCCCATGATGATGCGGCGGAACATTTTAGGATCGTAGTGGGCATTCATCCTGGCGGCAACATCTTTTTCCACGCAGTTCATTTCCATGGCGGGCAGGAACTGTCCATCGGGCAATTGCGGCATGTTTTCTTTGGCGCCATTAATGCCCGCAAATTTCTCTACATAATCGTACCAGGCGGCAATTTCTTTGTAGCGTACCGGCCAGTCGATGCCGATGCCTTCTTTGGCATTGGCTTCAAAATCAAAATCGCTCCAGCGGTAGCTCTGGCGGCCCCACATGAGTGAGCGGCCGCCGGTATGGTAACCACGGAACCAGTCGAACCGTTTGATTTCTGTATACGGACTGTCTTTATCGCTGCACCAGTAGTCGAGATTGGTTTCGTTGAGCGGGTAGTCTCTTTTCAGTACGGGATACTCTTTTATCATTTCCTCTGTCCGGCCGCCGCGGTGGGGGAAATCCCAGGGGTCTTTGGTAGCGCTGGCATAATCTGTTATGTGTTTGATATCGCGGCCGCGTTCCAGCATAATGGTTTTGAGGCCTTTTTCTGTAAGCTCTTTAGCGGCCCAGCCTCCGCTGATGCCTGAGCCAATTACAATCGCGTCGTATGTATTATCTGCCATAATCGTTTATTTGAAATATGATCTTTTAACAGCTATAAGCCGGGAGCTATGAGCTTCGGGCCGCTATAAATGTCCTTTCACGTATACCGTTCGTTACCTGGACTCACAGCCCGCAGCTTCTCTACACATCACAGATTTTCACTGCCTGTTTCAGCGCTGCAATTTTGTCTTTGGGTTCTTTTCCGGTTGGTATAAATTCCTGCGCTACGTAGTCTTTAAACCCGGTATCAAGTATGGCCTGCATAATAGCAGGGTAATAGAGTTCCTGTTTGGTATCAATCTCATGACGGCCGGGCACACCCGCGGTGTGGTAATGGCCAATGTACTGGTGGCTGTCGCGGATGGTGCGGATAACATCGCCTTCATCTATCTGCATGTGATAAATATCATACAGCAGTTTAAAATTTTCAGAGCCCGTACGTTTGCAGAGTTCTACGCCCCAGGCGGTTTTATCGCACATATAATCCTTGTGATCTACTTTGCTGTTCAGCAGTTCCATCTGTATGATAACGCCGTTTTTCTCTGCCAGCGGCAAAATTTTCTGTAAACCAGCCACGCAGTTTTTGAAACCGGTTTCATCATCCATGCCGCCGCGGCTGCCGCTGAAGCATATCAGGTTTTTATATCCCGCTTTCGCCATCAAAGGAATGGTTTCTGTGTAATCTTTAATCAATTGTTCATGAAATTCTACGCGGTTAAAGCCATTGGTTAAACTAACTTTACCACCATGGTAGCACATAGAACTGAAGATGCCGTACTGCTGCAGTATGGGCCAGTCTTTGGGACCAATAAGATCGATGGCGCTGAAGCCAATCTTCTTTACCACTTTGCACAGTTCTTCCAGGGGTATAAAATTGTAGCACCACTGGCAAACGGAGTGATTGATGTTTCCTTTAAATTTCAATGTGGAGGAGTTTTCTGATGCAATAGCAGGTATCATGCCGGCGGTGCCAATGGCGGCGGTGCCTGCAAGCATACTTTTTAGCGCGGTGCGCCTGGTCTGTTTCTGGGGCATACTAGTCTTTTGGTAATGTAAGCAATCCGTTTTTTCTTTATACCGTTTGTACAGCTGGTTTTTGATAATGTTTTCTTCTTACTACATAAATAATAGAGAAAATTACTACCAATATCGCAGGCATAACCGCCACTTTTAGAAATGTATTGGAACCTGCTGCCGCATCAGCCGCCGCTGAATCTACTCCTGCTGCCACAGCTTTTGCCTTTGCTTCGTCAAACCAACGGCCCATAATAGGAATAATCAAGGAAACCGAAAACATTCCACCGCCTCCCATTAAATTAAGTCCCAGGGCACCTGTTTTTGGCAGGTATTCAGAAACAAACCCCAGCATGGTTGGCCAGAAAAAGCAAATGCCTATGGCGAAAATCAGCGCAGCGCCAAAAGCTGCGTATCCACTTGACTGGCTCAGCAGTACCAAACCGATTCCGGAGAATATGGCGGAGAAAATCAGCATTCCATTGGGGTTGATGCGATGTACCACCGGCCCGGCAAAAGAACGGCCGAGCGCCATAATACCATTAATAAAAACGAGTATGATAATACCCGAAACTCCTGATCCGCTCAGCAGCGCATTTATCCAGGTGCCGGTACCCAATTCTGTAGCTGCAGTCATTAACATACAAACCAACATTATCAGGTAAAGAGGGTTTAAACAGCTGGCAAACATTTCTTTGGTGCTGATTCCCTTTGCTACCCTTTCTGTCTTGGGCAGTTCTAGTTTCCAGAAAATGATACCGTAGATGACCACGGGGATAAAGAGGGTTGCAATAAGAATGCGCCAGTCGAGGTGCATTTTATCTATCATAAAATAAGACAATAGTCCACCCAATGCAATACCACCCGGAAACCACACATGGAACCGGTTTAGCATGGTTGTTTTGTTTTCTGGATATAATGTAACCACGAGCGGGTTACAGGCAGCTTCCACCATCCCATTTCCTATGCCTATAAAAACAGTGCCTATAAAAAGTGCAGTGGCGTCTTTAGCTACCAGATAAATGATAATACCGGCCACCTGCCCTAAAAAGGCTAGTCCCAATAGCTTTTTCATTCCCAATACATCTACCAGCGTACCGCCGAAGATTTGGGCAAGTGTAAAACCCCAGAAAGCAGGGGCAAAGATCCAACCTACCTGTTCTTTGGTGAGGGTAAATTCTGATCCCCATACACCTTCCAGTGCGGCCCGGAAGGCAAAAGTCATTGCGGTAGCAATAAGGGCAATTCGGCTGGCCAGAAAAAGTCTGTCTCTCTGAATGTTAGGTAGCATATCGTTAAAAAGGTTAGGTGGAAAAATGCGGAGCTAAATGTAATTTTTATTTTTTATAAATACCATCTTACAATTTATTTATTTACTGGTTTTTTTTGGAAAGACTTTCTTACTTTTCCTGCCACATTCTTCTCTTCACAGAAAGATTGCTGCTCTATTTTCATCAACATTTAATAGTTACTACAATGAACAGAAAGTTAAGAATGGGTATGATTGGTGGTGGTAAAGATGCCTTTATCGGCGCCATCCACCGCATCGCCGCCAATATGGATGGCCTGGTAGAACTGGCCTGCGGCGCACTCAGCATCAACCCCGATGTGGCCCGCGAATCAGGTAAAGCTTATTTTTTACCGGAAGACCGTATCTACCTCAGTTACGAAGAAATGATCACCAAAGAGAAGGCATTGCCTGCAGATAAACGCATGGATTTTGTCACCATTGTTACGCCCAATTTCGCGCATTTTGCGCCGGCCATGATGGCGCTTGATAATGGCTTTCACGTAGTAATTGAGAAACCCATCGCCTTTACTTCCGAAGAAGCAAAGCTCTTAAAAAAGAAAGTAGCAGAAACCGGCCTTATTCTCTGCCTTACCCATACCTATTCCGGCTACCCGCTGGTAAAACAGGCTAGGGCCATGGTAGCAGATGGTGCGCTGGGAAAAATAAGAAAAGTATGGGTAGAATACCCGCAGGGCTGGCTCAGCAAAATGAGCGAGCGCGAAGGCAATGCCCAGGCCGCCTGGAGAACAGACCCCAAGAAAAGCGGTAAAAGCGGCGCCATGGGCGATATTGGTACGCACGCTGCCCACCTGGCAGAATATGTAACCGGTGCAAAGATCACGCATCTCTGCGCAGACCTTAATATAATGGTGCCGGGCCGTCTGCTGGACGATGACGGCAACGTATTACTGAAATTTGACAACGGCGCTGCAGGTGTGCTGATGGCATCCCAGGTAGCTGCTGGCGAAGAAAATGCTTTAAAAATACGCGTGTACGGAGAGAAAGGCGGTATTGAATGGGCACAGCACGAACCCAATACCCTGCTGGTAAAATGGCTGGATGCTCCTGCGCAGATTTTAAGGGCCGGTGGCAATTATGGCGACAGGCTGAGCAGCTATGCCACGCACAACTGCCGCACTCCCGGAGGTCACCCCGAAGGTTACCTGGAAGCATTTGGCAATATCTACCGCAATTTTGCCTTAACGCTGGGCGCCCGCATCGACGGTACTACGCCTTCCAAAGAAATGCTGGATTTCCCCGGTGTGGAAGACGGTATCCGCGGTATGGCATTTATAGATAACGTGGTGGCATCAGCGCAATCGGATAAAAAATGGCACGAGTACCAGCTGTGAGCTGTTAGCTAGGAGCGCTTTTAAGGCGGATTAATAAACAAAAAAGAATATGACTGAAAATGGGCTGCCGGCGATGAATGTGGAAGCAACCGTGCTCATAACAGAACAACTGTAAAAGAGTGTAACCCCGCGTCAAGCGCGGGGCAGGCTACAAGGATGTTTAATAGATGCTGGAAAGCCTGGTTCATAATAAACTGGTTTCTATTCAAATTTTATTGCAGAACCCGGAGCATCTGGTGAGGGTCTGCATACTCAGTACTGAATACTAAATACTTTTCTTCATGACTACATTAAAAGGCCCCGGCATTTTCCTGGCGCAGTTTATGGGCGACGCGGCCCCTTTCAATTCTTTAAAATCCATTTGCGAGTGGGCAAAAAGCATTGGTTTTGTGGGTGTGCAGATTCCCAGCTGGGATGGCCGTTGCATCGACTTGCAGAAAGCTGCCGAAAGTAAAACTTATGCAGACGAGATTAAAGGGATTGTAAACGCCGCCGGACTGGAGATTACGGAACTCTCTACCCACCTGCAGGGGCAGCTGGTAGCCGTTCACCCGGCCTACGATGCCTTGTTTGATGGATTTGCACCGGAGCAGTATCGTAATAATCCAAAAGCCCGTACTGAATGGGCGGTGAACCAATTGAAATATGCGGCTAAAGCTTCGCAAAATTTAGGGTTGAATGCGCATGCTACGTTCAGTGGCGCATTGCTTTGGCAAACCGTATACCCCTGGCCACAAAGACCGGCCGGACTGGTAGAGACCGGTTTTAAGGAACTGGCCAAACGCTGGTTGCCGATATTAAATGTATTTGATGAAAACGGTGTAGACCTTTGCTACGAGATTCACCCCGGCGAGGACCTGCACGATGGCGTTTCTTATGAAATGTTCCTGGAGAAGGTGAACAATCATAAAAGGGCCTGCCTGCTGTACGACCCCTCGCATTTTGTATTGCAATGCCTGAATTACCTGGATTATATTGATATCTACCACGAGCGCATCCGCATGTTTCATGTAAAAGATGCGGAGTTTAACCCCAGTGGCCGCCAGGGCGTGTACGGTGGCTACCAAAACTGGATTGACCGCGCAGGCAGATTCCGTTCTTTGGGCGATGGGCAGGTGGATTTCAAATCCATTTTCAGCAAACTGGCTGCCTACGATTACAAGGGCTGGGCAGTAATGGAATGGGAATGTGCCATCAAACACCCGGAAGACGGCGCCAAAGAAGGATCGGTATTTATTAAGAACAATATCATCCGCGTAACGGAAAAGGCTTTTGATGATTTTGCCGGCACGGGCAGCGACGAAAATTTTAATCGCACGATTTTAGGATTGCAGTAATTTTGGCGCGTCATTGATGCGATGAAACACGCCCGCCTTACCGGACGGGCAGGGATAACACAGATTAGAAGGATTTTCGGGAAATGCTTTCTGCCTTGCAGATCGTCCCAGAAAATCCAACTACTCGCCCCAAAGAATAGCTGGTAACAGGCACGCGTATATCGGTTTTCATCAGTTCAATCCGTATCACCCGTTTGCTGTCTTCCGGCAGTTGGGTAGCAACATATAACATGCGGGTTTGTCGCATTTTTTCTTTGATTATTAATTCTGATTATATCCACCTACATTAAAAACGATTATATGTTTAGAAAATTCCTGGCACTGAGTGTAATTGTGGCGTCTCTGTATGCCTGCAACAACAATGAAACAAAAAGCACTGCCGCAGGTGCTGATACCGCTAAACCAGCAACCACGGCGGCCGATGATTTATCGGCCAACCCTGATTACCAGAAAGGCATTGCATTGGTAGCAGGCGACAACTGTCTTACCTGTCATAAAGTAGACGAAACCGCTACCGGCCCTGCTTACCGAGATGTAGCCAACAAATACACGGCTGATGAAGCCACTGTTAACATGCTGGCCGATAAAATCATTAAAGGTGGTTCTGGTAACTGGGGTGCAGTGCCTATGACGGCGCACGATACCCTGTCTAAAGACAATGCAGTGGCCATGGTGAAATACATTCTGTTGCTTAAAAACAAATAAACCCTCACCCCCGGCCCCTCTCCATCCCGCTGGAGCGGGAGAGAGGGGGAATTAAAAATATACATATGAAAATTATTGTGCTTGCCGCAAGCGTGCTGTTACTGGCCGCCTGCAATAATTCTACCGATAACGCGGCTACCACTGCACCAGGTGCAGATAGCGCTGCGGCTACTGCCGCCGCATCTACTACCGTATTTGACAGCAGTGGTTTTCAGTCTTTGTTTGATGGGAAATCCACTGCTGGCTGGCATACCTATGGTAAAGCCACCGCCAGTCCGGCCTGGAAAGCTGCCGATGGCGTGCTGAGCCTGGATACCAGCATCAAAGATGCCGGCGACCTGGTAACAGACAACAAATATGAAAACTTTGATCTGAAACTGGAATGGAAGATTTCCAAAAATGGAAATAGCGGTGTTATTTTCCTGGTACAGGAAGACACTGCTAAATATGATAAAACATACAAATCAGGCCCGGAAATGCAGGTGCTGGACAATGATGGCCACCCGGATGGAAAAATCCTGAAACACCGTGCAGGTGATTTATACGACCTGATTAAAAGTGTGTCTGAACCCGTAAAACCGGTAGGCGAGTGGAACCAGGCAGAACTTGTTGTAAACAAAGGCAAGCTGGAATTAATGCTGAATGGTGTTACCACCGTATCTACTACATTGTGGGATGATAACTGGAAAAAACTGGTAGCCGGCAGCAAGTTCAAAGACATGCCCAACTGGGGAACTTTTACCAGCGGCAAGATTGCTTTGCAGGACCATGGCAATGTGGTGTTTTACAGGAATATTGTGATTAAGAAATTGTAGTGACCCTTCGGTCCACAAAGACAAATGGAACGCGGATTACACAGATGGAACAGATTTTTAGGATTTTGCTGGGGCGATAGCCTGAAAAATAATGCTAATTATCCGTTTCTATCCGTTCAATCCATTTTATCTGCGTTCAATCACAGCCCTGGGAATCAGGGCAAGCAACAATACAATTAAAATCAATTCCATGCTTGCACAAATACTGATAAAAAAGATGTTTATACTGGTGGCTGCGGCCGCCAGTATTTGTTTACAGACCAATAATGGTCCGTCCGAAACAAAGAAAGAAAAAAAGGTGCTGGTCTTTGCCAAAACCAATGGCTACCACCACGAGAGCATCGCCGAAGGCATACTGGCCATTATGAAGCTGGGCAGGGAAAATCATTTTGCAGTAGACTCTACTACCGATTCCTTACTGATCTCCGATGCCAACCTGAAGAAATACAGTGTGATTGTTTTCCTGAGTACTACCGGCAAAGTGCTGGGCGAAGAGCAGGAAAAGGCCTTGCAGCATTTTATTAATAAAGGCGGTGGCTGGGTAGGCATTCATGCGGCGGCCGACTGCGAATACAACTGGCCCTGGTATGGCAAACTAGTGGGCGGGTATTTTAAAAGCCACCCAAAACAACAGCAGGCCAAACTGCAGGTGATTGATAAAACACATGCTTCTACCAAACACTTACCCGACGTTTGGGAGCGCTGGGACGAGTGGTACAATTACAAAGATCTGAACCCTGATGTGACTGTACTCATTAAAATTGACGAAACCTCCTATACCGGCGGTGCCAACGATGGTAATCATCCCATGGCCTGGTATCATAACTACGAAGGCGGAAAAGCTTTCTACACAGAGATGGGCCATACCAAGGAATCATTTGTTGACCCGGTGTATCTGCAGCATGTGCTGGGTGGCATAGAGTGGGCAATGGGGAAGAAATAAGTGAATCAAAATAAATTAATTATTGAAAGACGGCTGAACAGCCGTCTTTTTTTGTGTGATTGATGAAACAATCGCTGGTTGTTATTTTGCCTGGCCAGGGCATGATTTATACGAAAGTGCTGTTCCATTTCATCTTCAATATTATCCTCCCTAAAAAATCGTAACTTCTCCCTCCAATGAAGCCACCATGCGGCAAGCCTGCCATCAATATCTGTTTCTGGTATTCTTATTCAGCTGCTATGGCGGCCACGCACAGCGGGTAATGTATTCGCCGGTAGTTGCCAGAGGATCTGTGTTGCGGTTTACGGTAGCCGGAAAAGTGGGCGATAATTACTGGGTACAAACAGAAAAAGCAAAAAGACGGATTCCCCGGAGGGCGGAAGAATGGATGAAAGAAGAACAATTCTTTAGTATTTATGATACCCGCCTGCAATTGCTGCAAACCATACCTGCTGCAGCTATTACTGCCAGCACGCTAAAGAAATACCTGGTCTGCGGCAACCGCTTTTTTGATGAGCTGATTGTGCAGGCCAACCTCCGGCAAACAGTATTGCGCCTGCGCAGGTATGCCGCAGACGGAAGTTTGCTGGCAGACAGCATCGTGGCTAATTTTCCGTTTGCCGAACCCGGCCATTGCTTTATTATGGCAGTCTCGGCTGACAAAAGCAAAATACTTGTGCTGGGCTTTGAATCTGTGCCTTCATCAGCACCAAGACTATACGCTGTTGTTTTTGATGGTAATTGGCATAAACTTTCAAGTTTTGTATATGACCATCCCTTTATTACGCAACCTTTTATACAGGATGATTTTTTTTGTTTGCCTGCCAGCCATCTAAATAACGCACCGGTGCAACTGGCCAATAACGGTGAATGGCTGATGGCATCACCCTCCCGCACCAACCACAACTTCCTGCTATTTCATTTTAGTGCCGGCAGCAATGCGCTGGCTTATAAAGAAATTATTTTGCCCCCATTATATAAAATGGAAGACATTGCTTTATCTGTTAACAGTGAAAAAGGAGAAGCCATGGCAGGTATACTGAGCAGGTACCGGCAGACTGTTCATAAAAACGTGCATGTTACCCATTACTCTTTTCTGCACGATGCATTTGATTTTGACGCTGAATACCGCTTCAGTACGCTGGCCGGAACACAATCCACCAACAGCAACCTGGTAAGAGAAAGTTTTATTGCGGTGCCGGAGATGGGCTTCATGCTGCTGAAAGAATATGGCAGAACTTTTACCAGTTGGTACAATCAAAATAATTATGACCGGCCCTGGGATCCGGAATTTCTTTTTGCCAGCACTACCAGCACAACTGCAGGTCCTTCCTTCAATACCAACGGCTACAGCCGCTACCGTTTTAGCGGGGCCACAAATGATAATTACAGCCGCGGTGATCTCAGTGTTTTTTACTTTCCGGGCCGCCCGGCAGACAGCAGCTGGAGTGGCTTTATCAACAAGAAGCAAATTACCGAGCTGAATGCGCCAGCGCTTTCTTACCTGTTTGTTCCGCTACAGGATAAATTGGCGTTTATGTACAATAGTGTAGAAAGAGATGATTATCCGTTTGGCACTACGCTTTTGCTGGATGCACAGGGCAACCAGCTTTCAGAAAGGGAGCTTATTGCCTGGAAAGCCGATCAGTCACTGCTTTTTCAACAGGCAATACAAATTGATAAAAACGAAGTAGCTGTTCCCTATCAACGCTACCAACAGAAAGGGTTTGCTATTATCCGGTTTTGAAAAACGGCGATAGCGCAATTCTTAATCTGCTATTTTATATTGTATCCCAGCCGCCCGCTTCATTCAATAGCTTCTTCACCTTACGCACCCTTCCCTTGCAAAAAGCCAACTGCGCCTTCCCCATATTGGTCAGCCCGTTAATACCCGCCAGGCCCTGCAGCATCCACTTGCGGTTGCGGCGGTTGCGCGCATACCAGTTACCGGCAGTTATTTTAGTTTGATGAAAGATATACCAGTGCGGCAGTTTAATAAAATGATAGCTGTGCGGGTAAGCAGTAACACCTGCTGCCCAATCTTCTATTGTTTGCAATTGATTGGCCGTGGCAGGATCAACAATATAGAATATCAGCCGTCCATTTTCTTTTACCGGTAAAGCTGCTGCCACATGATAGTTCCAGTGCTGTACCAGTCCGCCAATATGTTTTTTTAGATAGTCGCCACTGAACACCCAGGCTTTGTAATGGGGCAAA
>JANPGT010000186.1:0-5434 GCA_031424135.1 Chitinophagaceae bacterium | reverse complement strand
GCGTGAGGCGTGAGGCGTGAGGCGTGAGGCGTGAGGCGTGAGGCGTGAGGCGTGAGGCGTGAGGCGTGAGGCGTGAGAATGTTTTGGAAACGCAAGTTACTAAATACTTTCTCAGCCCTGAAGGGGCGTCATATGATTAGTCCCGCGATGCGCGGGATGAAACCCCGGGAACGCAATTGGAGGTTTTTCCGGCCCTGTAGGGGCCGAATATTCAGGTCAGAAAATTGATTTAAACAATGTCTGATCCCGCAAAGGAAATCAGCCATCAGCCATCCACAAATCCGCCATGCCCTCTATCCAATCTTTTTGAATTTTCTTCTTTGCGCTAAAAAAAATTCAAATTCCTGCAAAGAAAAACTGCTCAGGTTTTTTTCTTTTGTCAGTCCTCCTTTCTGGGCAGCCAGTACGCCATACTGGCAATCATCATATCCTTCAATGGTATGTGCATCGGGATCTATAGAAATAAGTACACCTTTTTGTATGGCGTCGTCAATCCAGTACCAGTCAATATCAAGCCGGCGTGGGTGGGCATTCAATTCTATCACTACCTGTTGTGCGGCACAGGCTTCAATAATTTTTTTGTGGTCAACAGGGTAGCCACGGCGGCTTAACAACAGCCTGCCCGTCATATGGCCCAGTATAGTGGTATAAGGATTGTTGATAGCGTTCAACAGGCGCAGCATGGCTTTCTCCTCCGTCATTTTTAAATTGGAGTGCACCGAGGCTATTACCAGGTCAAAGCTGGCAAGAACCGCATCCGGGTAGTCCAGGCTGCCATCATTGAGAATATCACACTCAATACTCTTGAAAATTTTGAACGGCTTGTATTTTTCGTTCAGCTCATCTACATAGCGGTGCTGTTCCAAAATGCGTTCTTCTTTAAGCCCGTTGGCATAAAAAGCACTCTTGCTGTGATCGCTGATAACAAGGTACTCATACCCTTTGGCGATACATGCTTTGGCCATTTCTTCAATGGTATTGCTGCCATCGCTCCAGTTACTATGCGTATGAATAATTCCTTTAATGTCTTTGCTGTTAATCAGATCGGGCAGTTGCTTACCGCCGGTGCGTTCAAGAATGCCGTTTATTTCTCTCAGGTAAGGCGGAATGTAGGGAATACCCGCTGCCGCAAAAAACGAAGCGTCATCATTTTCTGCAGCGGCAGAGAGGTTCACTGCGGGGTATTTTTTTCTGAATGCATCAGTAAATGACAGCGGACCGGTTGTTAAAAATAATTTCTCCGCTACAGACGGGGTACCCGTATGCAGATGCAGTTTCAATCCATTCTTTAATTTGTAGATCAGGCTATTGCCGGTTTCCTGCAATAATTCAGGTGGCTGGGCCGTTTGAAAGGCAGGCTTTACCGCGTCATTGTTTTTGGCAATTACAAATTCAAGTTCATCAATGGTAAGATCCTGGCGGCGGTAAGCACCGGTCACTGCCACCGCTGCTGCGGTAAAACATTTATCGAGGTAGCCTTTAATGCCGGCGAACATAGCGGCTACTTCTGCGTATAAGAAACTGCCCTGGTTCTGCAGGTAGTATTCAATGGCTTCCTGTACATTTTTTTGCGTTTTTTCTCCGAAGCCTTTGTAGAGCAACAACCGGTTTTCGTTGCAGGCATACAGTAATTCACCCAGGCTTTCAATTTCCATTTCTTTCCATACCGTGGCAATCTTTTTTGGTCCCAGTCCTTTAATATTGAGCATTTCCAGTACGCCGGGCGGAGTTGTTAAAATTAGATCTTCCAGCACCTGTAATTTGCCGGTTTCCAGTATTTCGGTGATTTTTTTGGCGGCGGAGTCGCCGATGCCTTTAATGGACGATAATTTATCCGGTGCCGTTTCGGCAAGCGGTTGGATCAATTTTTCGATGTTAAACGCAGCGGCCGCGTACGATTTTGACTTAAAAGAATTGCCGCCATGGATGTCCATTAGTTTGGAGAGCAATGAAAATTGGTCTGCAATAAAACTGTTGTCTGTCATGATGATGCGATGATGATTCCGTATAAGCTGTTGAATCACAAAAATAAAGCTTATGACCTGTATTTCAGGCTGCCAGCGGGTTTATAGCGGATAGTACATAAAAAAAGTCCCGGCAAATTTGCCAGGACTTAGTATTATTTTCTTGATTTGAAGAAGCTTATTTCTTCTTTGCAGCCTTTTTCTTAGGGGCTGCTTTTTTAGCGGCCTTCTTTTTAGGGGCTGCTTTTTTTACTGCTGCTTTTTTCTTAGGTGCAGCTTTTTTCTTTGCGGCTTTCTTTGCAGTTGCCATGTTTTTTTGAATTTAAATGGTTAGTAAAAGAATTTAACGAAGTTAAAAGTATAAACTTCTTTTAGAATACGCAAATTTTTTTGCGATTTATTAAATTTTTACTAAGCAGTAGCCTCAACAGCATTAACAGAAACAAAAGTTTTATTGCCTTTTGTCTTTTTAAATTCAACTAAACCATCGGTCAAAGCAAACAATGTAAAGTCTTTTCCAAGACCCACGTTAGTACCCGGATGATATACAGTACCACGCTGGCGAACAATGATGTTGCCGCAAATAGCAGGCTGACCGCCGTAAATTTTTACACCCAGTCTTTTACTTTGCGAATCACGACCGTTCTTTACACTGCCTTCGCCTTTTTTATGTGCCATGAGAAGAAATTTTAAAATGTATGATGATTACAGATTGCCGCCAATTACGTGTAAACCGCAATTAATTATGCAATGCTTTCAATTTTGATTTTTGTATAGTGGGTACGGTGACCGGTTTTTTTACGGAAACCTTTCCTTCTTTTCATTTTAAACGCGATTACTTTTTCGCCTTTAACCTGGCCAAGGATTTCAGCCTTAACAATGGCTTTCAGTGCAGCACCTGCATCTACTTTACCATCGGTGTCAGTCAGCAGAACGTCTGAAAATTCTACTTTGTCACCACTGGCGCCATCAACACGGGGTACAAACAAAGTTTGTCCGTTTTCTACTTTAAATTGCTGACCTGCGATTTTTACAACTGCGAACATAATAATCCGATTTAAGGAGTGCAAAAGTAAGGCTATTTTTAATACCGCCAAATAGAAAATTCATTTATTTCGGCCAGAATTAATGCTTTCAACCCTGCTATCAGTTTATCTTTGCCTACTACAACGTAAGAACTATGAAAGTCAAGTCGTTTCTTGCCAAGCCTTTCGCTTCCTATGTGCACAGACAGGTTAAAAAAGACATGGCAAATGCCCTGGCAGACCAGCAAAAAATCTTCCAGGATTTGCTCAAAACAGGGGCTAAAACCATTTTTGGGACAGATCACCGGCTGGTGGAGGTAAAAACGCATGATGAGTTCAAACAGGCCGTTCCCATCCGGGATTATGAGCAGTACAAACCTTATATAGAGCAGATTAAAGAGGGAAAACACAATGTTTTATGGCGTGGACAGCCTATTTACCTGGCTAAAACCTCCGGTACCACCAGCGGTGTTAAATACATCCCCATTACCAGCGACTCCATCGATAATCATATTAATACAGCACGCAATGCACTGCTCAGCTATATGGCCGAAACCGGCAATCACAAGTTTGCAGACGGTAAAATGATTTTTTTATCGGGCTCGCCCGAACTGGAAAGAGTAGCAGGCATACCCACAGGCAGGCTGAGCGGAATTGTTAACCATCACATACCCAGGTACTTGCGTACCAACCAGCTTCCCAGTTACGAGACCAATTGTATAGACGAATGGGAAACCAAGCTGGATAAAATTGTGGAGGAAACCCTTGACCAGGATATGACCCTAATCAGCGGAATTCCGCCATGGATGCAGATGTATTTTGACCGGCTGATGCAGGTTACCGGCAAGCCCGTTATCGATATATTCCCCAATTTATCGGTGCTGGTACATGGCGGCGTCAATTTTGAGCCTTATAAAGCCAAATTATTCAGCAGCATTGGTAAGAAAATAGACAGTATTGAAACATTTCCTGCTTCAGAGGGCTTTTTTGCCTTCCAGGATTCGCAGGAAAAAGAGGGCCTGCTGCTGAACACCAACAGCGGTATTTTCTTTGAATTTGTGGCAGCCGCCGATATTCATAAAGAAAACCCGGCGCGCCTGTCTTTGAAAGATGTGCAGGTGGGTGAGAATTACGCCATGCTCATCAACAACAACGCCGGCTTATGGGGCTATAACCTGGGCGATACCGTGAAATTTCTTTCGGTAGATCCCTGGCGGATTGTAGTTACCGGCCGCATCAAGCATTTTATATCGGCTTTTGGAGAGCATGTGATTGGAGAAGAAGTGGAATACAGCCTGATGAAAGCTGCCGAAGAAGAGGACGTGCGCATCACCGAATTTACCGTAGCCCCCATGATTCAGCAGGGCAGCGGCAAAAGTTTTCATGAATGGTTTGTAGAGTTTGAGCATCCTCCAAAAAGCATTCACGCATTTGCCGAAAAAGTGGATAATAACCTGCGACGGAAAAATATTTATTACGATGACCTGATTACAGGTAATATACTGAAGCAATTAGAAATTAAACAGGTACAGAAAAATGGTTTTATCGAGTATATGAAAAGCATCGGCAAGCTGGGCGGACAAAACAAAGTACCGCGCCTAAGCAACGACCGCAAAGTGGTGGATGAGCTGGAGAAATGGACGAATTAGTTTATAGTTCTTAGTCTATAGTTCTTTGTCCGTTTGCCCGGCGTAACGGAGGATGGTTGTTGGCTATTTTTATTGGCTGCGTTACTGATATTTATTACTTAGAACTTATTACTTAATACTTTATTATCTTCTTCACCATCACATTATTGCCCATTACTACCCTTACCACATAGGCGCCGGCAGCAGCATGCGTAATGTTGAGTGTGTAATAATTTGACTGGCCGTTGGGTATGGTCTCTGCTATTTTTTGTCCGCTCATACTGAATACCGCAATGGCCTTTACATCTGTTGGCTGCGGGTAAAATTGCACCGCTACAAGGCCGGTGGTAGGGCTGGGTGTTACCAGGAGTTCCCTGGCTTTTAACAAAGAATTTATGGTTACTGTACGCAGATTAATATCGTCCAGATAAATATTACTTTCCAGTCCGGTAGTGTTCCTGAAAGCAATTAGTACATTACCAGCTCCTATATAACCGCTGAGATTAATGGAATCTTTTCTCCAGTCGGAAGTAGCGGGCATAAATGAGGTGGACAGGAGGGCGCTGTGTGTGATAAGACTGCTGCCCCATTTTTTATATAAACTTGAATAACTGTTCCCGCAATTTTTACTTATTAATACTTCCAGTGTATCAGTTGGATAGCCCAAAGTGATGGGCGTATAGGTGGCAGATGCAACCTGGAACGAGAGGAAAGCAGTATCTGCTTCTGCAGGAATAATGGTTGAAGGCAGCCGCAGATAATCCTGCTGACTCAACGGGTATCTGATGTCATTAATCATTACACTGCTATTGCCCGT
>JANPGT010000185.1:0-1591 GCA_031424135.1 Chitinophagaceae bacterium | reverse complement strand
GCATGATGTGGATGAACTTTGGCGCAAACAACGTAACCTGGATTTTAAGAGTAATATGTGGGAAGTGTATAGCGCTGTGGAGTTTTTTCCTTTGCAATATATAAGAAGGGGGGATTATGATTATGATCCATTGTTTCGTCCTTATATTTTTGGAGGTGCAGGATTATTTCATTTTAATCCAAAAGGTTCTTTAAAAGATCAGAATGGAAACATTACCTGGCACCAATTGCAGCCTTTGCACACAGAGGGGCAAGGTTTTGCAGAATACCCGGAAAGGAAAAATTACAAACTGACGCAGATGAATTTGTCTTATGGCGCTGGCTTAAAATGCATGGTATCTGGAAGTATCAACCTGGGGTTAGAACTGTTGTACAGGAAAACATTTACTGATTACATCGATGATGTAAGCACCAGGTATATCAACCCGGTTTATTTTGACAAATATCTTTCTGCAGCAGATGCAGTGATTGCAAATAAGATCAGTGATAAAACAACAGGTACTGCTGTTCCGGGATTGGGCCGGTATGCACCAGGTAACAAACGGGGTAATACAAACAGGAATGATGCTTATTTTTCTTTTCTCTTAAAATTCAGCTTCAGACTGGGTGGTAACAATACAGGTTATCCTGGCTACAACCCTAAAAGAGGATAGGGTTATTAAGATGTAACGCATTGGTTGATTTAGCTTAATTAAATACAATATTCTTCGTCCTTCCTCGTTAATCTGAAGACAGCAGCAGCTTATACCCATCTATGCAGGGAAAAGTTAGCCTAACAATATCCAAAATTTGTGTTCTAATGAAAATCCGATTTCGTGAAATAATGCAGAAAAGACTACTAACTTTTTTGTTGTGCTTTATCCTGGTTTCATCTGCCAGCGCTCAGCATGTGATGCTGGGGGGAGAGAATGCCGAGGTAGAGATTGGATTGAATTTTGGCCCCACCTTTTTCCTGGGCGACCTGGGCGGCAAGGTTGGTAAAGGAACTACTTTCATCAAAGATCTGAATTATCAACTGACCAAATTAATGAAAGGCGCATTCATTTCTATTTATCCAAATGAATGGCTGGGTTTCAGGGTGGCAGGACAATATACTTATGTAGAAGGCGTGGATAGTATCATCAGCACACATGGCGTGGATGAACTGTGGCGCAAACAACGCAACCTCGATTTTAAAAGCAATATGTGGGAAGTATACGGAGCAATTGAATTTTTTCCGCTGCAGTATATAAGAAGGAATGATTATGATTATGACCCAAGGTTTCGTCCTTATATTTTTGGTGGCGTAGGCGTATATCATTTTAATCCAAAAGGATCTTTAAAAGATCAGAACGGAAATGTTTCCTGGCATGAACTGCAACCGCTGCATACAGAAGGGCAGGGGTTTGCGGAATATCCTGACAGGAAAAATTATAAGCTTACGCAGATGAATTTGCCTTACGGCGTGGGTTTTAAATACCTGGTTTCCGGCAATATTAATTTGGGGTTAGAACTGTTGTACAGGAAAACGTTTACTGATTATATCGATGATGTGAGCACTAAATATATTGATCCGGTTTATTTTGACAAATACCTTTCTGCAGCAGATGCAG
>JANPGT010000184.1:0-4157 GCA_031424135.1 Chitinophagaceae bacterium | reverse complement strand
CCTTTGCCATCGTTGATGTACAAACGATCCTGAAGCAGCGGGTCTTCAGAAGCATAGTTATGGTAGCCGCCGCTGGCAACGTACAAATCCGGGAAGCCATCCCCGTTGAGATCGGTTATCAATGCGTCTGCATCTTCGCTGTTTTTATCAGCGTCAAACGCAGGCTGTGCTTTTTGGGTATAGCGGCCATTTTTATCCTGCATAAACAATGCGCCTGCCTGCCCGCTACCACCTCCCACATAAATATCTTCCAGCTTATCGCCGTTTACATCTGCCTGCACCATGCAGGGACCGGCAAAAGACAATGGATTTACCAGCAGGGGTTGCCGTTTAAAATCGTTTACGGCGCTGGCAGCGCCTTTGTACGCAAGGGGAGAAGCCACTTCTGTAAACACGGGATGTGGAGTGGCCGGTGGGCGGGCGGCGTCTGCGGCATTTTTCTCCTGCAATACCAGCTGCTGGTCTGCTTTTACCACTGTTATTACCTGTTGTTTACCGCTTTGCCATACAATACGCAGGGTATCGATGCTGGCAGCATCGCCCAGGCCAAAGTGCAGGATGGGGGAGACGCTTGACTGAAATCCCCGGGTGGGCATCTGCTCCAGGTATTGCTGTTTACCGCCATTGTACAGGGTGATTTTTGCCCCGATGCCGGCTGTATTCATACCGGCGCCTTCCAGTTTCAGCTGCAGGAAATGGTTCTTCAGTTTTTTATTGCTTTCGTTCCGGTATACAAAAGCGGGCAGGTTCAGGTTGTTCACTACCAGGTCAAGATCGCCGTCGTTGTCTAAATCCGCATAAGCGGCACCGTTACTGTTGGAAGCTGAATCAAAGCCCCAGTTACGCTGCATATTGGCAAAGCTGAGATCGCCATTGTTCCTGAACATATAGTTTTTCACCTGCGAAGAAGGAATATGCTGCACCAGCTCCAGCAGGTCTTTGCGCATTACCTGGCGGTCTCTCAAAAAATCGCCCATGTATTTCAGGAAATCCATATTGGTATAATCGCGCAGGTAACCGTTGGTGATATACAGGTCTTTCCAGCCATCATTGTCATAATCTGCCAGCAGGGGCGCCCAGCTCCAGTCGGTATTGGAGACACCCGCCAGCTGTCCTATCTCACTAAAAGTGCCGTTACCATTGTTCAGCTGCAGCATATTGCGCATGTAGGGATAATAAAATCCGGAGCGCAGACTGAGTTCAAATTTTTCGTAGTTGTCCGGTGCAAAAAGCAGTTTCTGCCGACGGTTGTCTTCGGGCAGCATGTCGAGCGTAATGATATCTGGCAGCGCATCGTTGTTGATATCCGCTACATCATTGCCCATAGAGAAATTGGAAGTATGCCCAACAGATTGCTGTATCTTATTGGTAAACGTTCCGTTTTTGTTATTGATATAGAGATAATCCGGCACGCCGTAATCGTTTGAGACGTACACATCGGGCCAGCCATCTCTGTTGAGGTCTGCAATACCGGCACCCAGGCCGTAGGTGAGTGCAGAACTGCTGAAACCGGCTTTGCGGGTAATATCGGTAAAATGACCGTTGCTGTTGCTGAAAAGGCGCACGCCGTTCATGGGGTTCTCCTGCTGCAGTATATTGGCCGTAGTGGCTTCATCCAGTATGGGTAGTAATTTGGGAGAATGGTTTAAGAGAAACATGTCCAGATCGCCATCGCGGTCATAATCAAAAAAAGCTGCCTGCGTGCTGTAGGCAGAATCTGCAAGGCCGTATTTCTCTGCCTGTTCGCTGAACTGCGGCACACCCGCAACGTTATTGCCATCGTTAATAAATAACTGGTTCACTCTTTTGGGCCCGTTCAGTTTGCCCGAGTAACAGAGGTAGATATCTTCTTTACCGTCTCCGTTGATGTCTACCATGCTTACCCCGGTTTTCCAGGGCCCGGGCCGGCCGGCAACGGCTGCTGCATTGGTAATATCTTCAAACCGCATATTGCCCTTGTTGAGGTAGAGTTTGTTGCTGGCCATATTGCCGCTGAAGTAGATATCCTGCAGGCCATCTCCATTTACATCGCCTACTGCCACGCCACCGCCATTGTAGATGTATTCGTACATCATTACATTGGCGTTTAAATCTTCTACCAGCGTATTGTTAAATTCAATATTGGTTTGAGCAGGAGATAACAGGGTGAAAAGTGGATCGGTTACCGGGGTCTTATCCGGTGCCGAAGGAACATCCGTTTGGTTGTTATTGCAGGCAATGGTAAATACAACAGCAAAAACGATAAGCAGGCAGCGCGTTGAATAATTACTGAACTGGTACAAATTGCGTGAATTAAAATGTTATAAATCCGGAAGGAAAATTACATGTTTGGGCAGACCCGTAAAATAGTGTTGCCCTTGCTAAATTATATATTTTACTGCTAACAGCCGCTGATTTTGATCACAGCAAAGCAGCTGTTAACAAAGTATTTTCAGCGCGGTAATTTATCGGGAAATGCATAAAAAAAAAACGATGCCGGTGTGTTAGCACCGGCATCGCTCATTCATACCATTATCTTTTAGTACTGTTATTAGTAACCAGGATTCTGGATAAGTTTACTGTTTTTGTTCATTTCATCCAGTTTAATTGGAGGGAAATAGACTTTATCATCCCATTTGCGGTTTTCTACACCTGCTTCAATATTTTGAACAGTATAGGTGTAGTCGTAATTCGATTTATCATACCTGTAAATAGGTACTGTTTTACCGGGTTTCAGCTTACCGGTCACCAGCATGATTCGTACTTTCTGGCCAAGTGTCTGCGGCGCAATCATCCAGCGGCGTGCATCATAGAAACGTTGCTCTTCACAAAGCATTTCAATATTGCGCTCATTCTGGTAACGGGCTATCAGCGCAGCACCAGTCTCTGTAATAGCGGGCATACCGGCACGGAAACGAATCCTGTTTAACCATAATTTGGCGGTGGTTTCATCACCCAGCGCAATCAGTGCCTCTATATAATTGAATACCACTTCTGTAAACCTAATCTGGATAGAGGGTACTTCCTGTTTCTGGTTCATGTCTACAATAGCAGGGTTGTCATTGCTGAATTTCCTGATAGAATAACCTGTGCGGGTACCGTTCCAGTTTTCAATAGCACTGTTCCTGGTATCTATTCCAAAATACGGTTTTGCAGATCCTGCAGTACCGGTTTCATAGGTACCAAATTGTAATTCTCCATAAGGATCAATACCTACACCGTCGGTAGTACGGGGTTTCCATTTGGCGCCGTCATAAAAAATGGAAGCATAAAAACGGGGATCCCTGTTTACATAAGGGTCTGCGGCATGCCCTGGATTATTCCAGTCGAATTTGGTACCATCCATCATTTCGTAATTGTCTACCAGGTTTTGAGTTGGCTCTGTAGAAGTCCAGCCATGGTAACCATTCATACCATTATTTCTAACATACCAGGCTCCCCAATCGTCTGTAGAGGCGTTGATATAATATTTAGCAAAAATCGTTTCTTTTTCTCCGCCACCCCTTGACAGGTACACATTGGTATAAGAAGCAATGGCAGCATCTTTACTCTGTGGTGCGGTTAGATCCAATTGAAATCCATATTTATTCAGGTCGATCACAGCTTTTGCGGCATCACGGGCTGCAGTCCAGCGTGCTGTTCTGTCACCGCTGGTATAACCCAGTAACGCGTAGTTTGCATAGCCGTTTAGCAATGTTGATTTTGCTTTGGCAGTTGCCTGGTCATGCAAATCACTGGCCGCATAGGTTAACACCCTTGCCTTCAGCGCCATGGCTGCGTCTGCAGTAGCCCGGCCCAGGGTAAGTGATTTTCCTGTCAACAGCAGTTTGGCTGAGTCCAGGTCGCTTACAATAAATTTAACGCATTCATCATATGTATTTCTCGCAATGGTAAAATCGGGCGTTGCCAATGCATAAGATGATTTGATAATAGGAATGCCCCCATAATAACGCAACATCTGGTTATAGCAATAAGCACGCAGGAAATAGCTCTGTCCCTGAAGGGCTTCTACTTTTGGTTTTTCAAAAGGAGCTTTGGCCAGGTTTTCCAGCGCCAGGTTGGTAGCCCTTATGCGCAGGTACATTTCACCCCACTCATAGGTATTGTTCACCCAGCCGGTAGCGCCAGGGCTGATATTGGATTCCATGATATCTGCACGGCCAAAATTATAGAGGCAG
>JANPGT010000183.1:0-2991 GCA_031424135.1 Chitinophagaceae bacterium | reverse complement strand
AGTGCGGACGTTGCCTCTTCCTGAACAATAACTGCCCATCTATAACCGGCCACCTGCTCAAAGGCAGACAGGCGGTATTCCCGGGCAATGGGATTATACAGCACGGCAATATTTTTATTGCCCTGTAATGCTTTCTGTACTGCCGGTACAGATGAGTAGTCAGTTACTGAGTCCAGTTCATTCATCACAGGACTTGCGGCAAGATGCCCTGTTTGGTCAACAATGTAAATAAATCCGGAGGTGCCGATGCTTACACCGGTACTCCAGTCAAGCAATGCATTAACGTTTACTTCCAGCACCAGCAGTCCTGCCAAAGACCCGTAGTTGTTGAAGACGGGCGTTGTAAGCGAAGTAATAAGTTGCTTTGGCTGCTGCCGATTTTTATAGACACCCGTAATATGAGCGTTGTGAAGATTGTGGATTTCCCGGAACCATGGAATCGTATCCAATGTACGCTGACCAGTTTTTTCACCCGGTTGGGTGGACGCCATTATATGCCCGTTACTGTCTGCAAGCATCACCGAGGTGATGTAGGTAAATCCTGCAGGTACTTGTTGCATCAGTTCAATGGCCTTGTCCCATTTCTTTTCAGTGATGTATTGTTTGAAAACAGGTCTGCTGGTAAAAGCTTTGCCAATATCAGTAAGGTGGTCCAGTTTTGCTTTCAACAGACCAGTTGAGAGCGAGGCCTGCGTGCTGCGCTCTTTGTAGATATCAGCAATCAGCTGTTTCCTGGTTTGCAGAATGCTGAAGGCCGCCACCAGCAGTACCGGCAGCAATAACAATGTTATGATTAATATTTTCCGCCCCGTGGTCATGAATAGTTAATCCTCCGGTCAATAACAGTGGAATGCAGCAGGGTATAATACTACAATTTGCGGGTTATATGTTCGGGGTTAATAAAAAATGTAAGTATACCATCAATATTTACAGCATTTAGTAACAGGCAGAAAAATTTACTTCGTTTCAGGGATGCACTGTTACTTAACTATCTACGCAATGCAATGTAATAAATGATAAGAGTCTATTGTGTAAGTGTTAACGCTTATAAGAGACCATTTTAATATCTGCGAATTAGCATCTTCCGGGAAGACGTTTGGGAGATGCTGTAGTTATTTACTGAAGGTGCCCCAGGATGTACAGTCTATCCGGGTCTCTCAAAAAAAAAGGGGACCACCAATGGTAGCCCCTTGCCTTATTTATTGCTTGCTGTGAAAAGGATAGTTATCTTAAAAACAGCATTTCGCGGTACTTGGGTAATAGCCAGGTTTCATCGTCCACCAGTAACTCAAGCTTGTCTACCTGGTAGCGTATAGCGTCAAAGAACGGGGCTTTGATCTGGCTTTCATAGGCAATGGCCTTGGTGCGTGTATTGTCTATTGCATTTACAACTTTCCTTGTTTCAATCATTTTTTCTACCAGCTCGCTTATTTTGCCGATATGGTCCGATATTTTTTCCAGTATCTGGCGCTGGTTGGCGTAACTGCCTTCCTTCATACCAATATCTTTTAAGCCTTTGACATTTTCTATCAAAGTATTCTGGTATTTAATGGCTGCCGGCAATATATGGCTGGTGCAGAGTTCACCCATGATGCGTGCTTCAATCTGCACTTTCTTGATATAGTTTTCCAGTTCAATTTCATGGCGGGCCTCTATTTCTACCTGGCTCAGTACATCATTGTTTTCAAACAACTGGATGGCTTTTTCGGTCACCAGGGCATCCAGTGCCAGCGGCGTGGTCTTCACATTGGGCAGGCCTCTTTTGTGCGCTTCTTTTTGCCATTCTTCGCTGTAGCCATCGCCTTCAAACAGCACTTTTTCGCTGCTCACAATGTATTCGCGTATTACGTGCATAATGGCGATTTCCTTCTTCTCGCCTTTTTCTATCAGCGTATCTACATCTTCTTTGAAATTTTTAAGTGTTTCTGCCATGATACAGTTAAGGATGGTCATGGCAGTGGCGCAGTTGGCAGAAGATCCTACTGCACGGAACTCAAATTTATTGCCGGTAAATGCAAATGGAGAGGTGCGGTTGCGGTCGGTATTATCCAGCAGCAGTTCCGGTATGCTTCTGTGCAGGTCCAGTTTCAGTATGGCTTCATCCTGTTCATCAAACTTATCGCCAACACGTTCTTTTACATCCTGCAGTACTTTGCTCAGGTACTGGCCGATAAATACAGAAATAATAGCAGGTGGCGCTTCATTGGCACCCAGGCGGTGGTCGTTGCCGGCAGAAGCGATGGAAGCCCTTAATACATCTGCATAATCGTGTACTGCTTTTATGCTGTTCACAAAAAAGGTGAGGAACATGAAATTGGTCTTGGGCGTTTTTCCGGGTTGCAGCAGGTTAACACCGGTATCGGTGGCCATGCTCCAGTTATTGTGTTTACCGCTGCCGTTGATACCGGCAAATGGTTTTTCATGAAACAGCACCCGCAGTTTATGACGGCGTGCAACGCGGTCCATAATGTCCATCAGTAAAATATTATGGTCTACTGCAACACTTACTTCTTCATAGATGGGGGCACATTCAAACTGCGCAGGTGCTACCTCGTTATGCCTTGTTCTTAAAGGAATGCCCAGCTTGTACGCTTCTTCTTCAAAATCTCTCATAAAGGCGTATATTCTTTCAGGGATGGATCCAAAATAATGGTCATCCAGCTGCTGGCCTTTGGCAGAGGCGTGGCCGAATACCGTTCTGCCGCTTACCACCAGGTCGGGCCGTGCGTTCACAAAAGCTTCATCTATTACAAAATATTCCTGTTCCCAGCCAAGGGTAGCGCTTACTTTCGTAACGTTTTTATCAAAGTAATTGGCCACTTCAACGGCTGATTTGTTCAGCGCTTCCAGGCTTTTCAGCAGCGGCGCTTTATTGTCAAGGCTCTCGCCTGTATACGATACAAAAATGGTAGGTATGCACAATGTTTTACCATTGCCAATTTCCATAATAAAAGCGGGAGACGAGGGATCCCACGCGGTATAGCCCCGGGC
>JANPGT010000182.1:0-6989 GCA_031424135.1 Chitinophagaceae bacterium | reverse complement strand
GCAAATGGGTGTTTTTCCAATAAGGCGGGACACTTAAATGCAATACTACCACGCTTAAACCATGACCATTGGCATATCATTCCAGAAGGCCTGCCTGAAAGGATGGGCAGGGAGAACATTAATGTAGCACCAAAACAACTGAACAAAACCCTAAAGGGGTGATATTAATATACCAGATGAATATCTTAGATAAAATAATTGCCCATAAAAAAATAGAAGTAGCACAGCGTAAACTGGCTGTCCCGGCAGCGGCACTGGAAAACAGTGAATTCTTCGCCAGACCCACTCTTTCATTAAGGGAGTTTCTACTGGATGAAAGCAAAACCGGCATCATTGCCGAATTTAAGCGGCAGTCGCCATCAAAAGGGGTAATTAACGGTCATGCAGATGTGCTTGCCGTAACCACTGCCTATGCAATGCATGGGGCTTCCTGTTTATCTGTGCTTACCGATGAAACTTTTTTTGGTGGCAGTACAGCCGACCTGGTAAAAGCAAGGGTGAACCAGGTACCCATTCTGCGGAAAGATTTTATTGTTGACGAATACCAATTGCTGGAAGCAAAAGCCATAGGCGCCGATGTGATTTTGCTGATAGCGGCCTGTTTAAGTGTGCAGGAAGTAAAACAGCTCGCCGGATTTGCAAAAAGCCTGGGACTGGGTGTACTGCTGGAGCTGCATGCAGAAGAAGAATTGGGGCATATTTGTGACGAAACCGACCTTGTAGGCATTAATAACCGCAACCTGAAAACATTTGAAGTGGATATTGACCGCAGCCTGAAAATGGCGCAGCAACTTCCCGCCGGAAAGGTAAAAATTGCGGAAAGCGGTATTTCTGCCGTTGCAACCATCAATTTGTTCAAAGAAAATGGGTTCAGGGGATTTTTGATGGGTGAAAATTTTATGAAAGAAGCGGATCCTGGAGAAGCTTTTGCGAAATTTGTGCGGGAACTGAAAACACCCCTGTAGGTCTGCCTGACCGCATGATTTACGTAAAAGGGGCAATGATTGTAGGCCGGATACACTTAACCTTAAAATTTTTGATTGCATGAGAATCAAAGTATGCGGCATGACACAAATTGAACAGGTAGATAAGCTGGCAGATTTGGGCGTCACTTTCGCGGGGTTTATTTTTTATCCGAAGAGTCCGCGGTATGTTTTCAAACACATGACCACCACCCAAATCAGAAAAGAGAACAATATCAATAAAGTGGGTGTTTTTGTAAACGCCCCGGTAGAAGAAGTGCTGCATATGGTAGACGAATGCAGGTTGCACATGGTACAGCTGCATGGAGATGAGAGCCCGAAGTATTGCGAGAAGATTGCCGATTACGTGTCCGTAGTAAAAGCTTTCCGCCTCAGCGATAACGACAGTGTACAATGGATGATAAAACCTTTTATGGATGTGTGTGATATGTTTATGTTTGATACCATGGGGGCGGGTTACGGAGGCACGGGTAAGAAGTTTGACTGGAACATGCTGCAGGGACAAACCATTGGCAAGCCGTTTTTTCTAAGTGGCGGTATAGAGCCGGGAGACGAAGAGAAACTAAAAGCCTTTACCGCAGAACCGGTGGCAAAAGCACTGTTTGCCATAGATATCAACAGCAAGTTTGAGCTGGCACCAGGCATAAAGGAATTGGATAAGGTGCGCCTGTTTGCAGACAACCTGAAAGAATCATAAAATTGAGTGATAAATTAGTGATAAATTATTTTGAAGTAAAACTTGCTATTAAAGACCAGATATGAATATAAAAGTTTGCGGTATTACGCAGTTAAAACAATTGCAGCAGTTAGATGGTATGGACATTGATTTTGCCGGCCTTATTTTCTATAAAAAATCTCCCCGGTATGTGGGTGATAAATTGCTGAAAGCCGAAATACAGGGATCTGATCTCGACCTTAAAAAAGTGGGTGTTTTTGTGGATGCCGAGTTTAAAGAAATTATGCAGGCCATTGATGATTATGCACTGGATGTGGTACAGCTGCATGGCGACGAAACGCCTTACCAGTGCGAAGAACTAAGCGATCATACCGAAGTTATCAAAGTATTCAGCATTGGCGATGAAACCAGGGATATTGATGAGCTGATTGCTGATTACGATGAGGTGTGTGATTACTACCTTTTTGATACTTCCGTGAATGGCGCTAAAGGCGGCACCGGTAAAAAATTTGACTGGAAAAAGTTGAGCAAAAGCAAGATTGAAAAACCATTCTTTCTGAGCGGCGGTATTGAACTGGAGGACGCAGTAAAGTTAAAAGCCATCAAGCATCCGGATTTCTATGGTATTGATATCAATAGCCGGTTTGAAAAAGAACCCGGCATCAAGGATTTGGCAAAGGTGCTGCAGTTTAAACTGGCATTAAAAAAATAAGCGCATGCAGATTACTGTGTACCGTAAACAGGACGAACAGGAGGTGATTGACCTTATTCTTCCTATTCAGCAGAATGAGTTTGGCGTGCCTGTTACCATTGCAGACCAGCCCGATTTGCTGGACGTGGAAAATTTTTATTTTAAAGGGCATGGCCATTTCTGGGTGATAAAGGACGGTAAAAAATTAACGGGAACTATCGCATTAATAGATATCGGCAACCGCCAATCTGCGCTGCGCAAAATGTTTGTGCACAAAGATTACCGGGGCAAAGAAAAAGGTATCGGGCAGCAATTGCTTAGTCACGTCATAGACTGGTGCAGGCAAAAAGGCATTGATGAAATTTACCTGGGCACTTTTGACCGGCTGGAGGCGGCACAGAAATTTTATGCAAAGAACGGATTTGTGGCGGTGGAAAAGCAATCCCTTCCTGCCAGCTTTCCATTGATGCAGGTAGATAACCGGTTTTTTAAACTGCAGCTAACATAACAGTAAGAACGCTTCTTTATTATGATAGTTATAAGGACTGCCACAGAAGATGATTTGCCGGCCATACTGGCTATTTACAACCAGGTGATTGAAACTACCACCGCCGTATACGATTATGAGCAGCATACACTGGAAATGCGCCGGGCCTGGTTCCAGGCAAAAAAGGAGCAGGGATTTCCGGTATTTGTAGCAGAAGAAGCGGGTGTTGTATTGGGCCTCAGTTCTATTGGCCCGTTCAGGGCATGGGCTGCCTATAAATATTCTGTAGAGAATTCAATTTATGTGGCGGCGGCGGCAAGGGGAAAAGGTATTGGTAAATTATTGATGCCACCGGTTATCAATGCGGCAAAACAACTGGGTATGCATACTGTTATTGCAGGTATTGATGCTGGCAACGAAGCCAGCATACAGTTGCACCGGCATTTTGAGTTTGAGGAAGTAGCGCATTTTAAGCAGGTGGGCTGGAAGTTTGGAAGGTGGCTTGATTTGAAATTTTTGCAGTTGATGCTGCACTAAGAGAATAAGAAGAAAAGGAGCTTTGGCTATCCTGAACAATAAATGGGATGTTGCACTGTACAAAAACCGCGGTTTTGTAGAGCAAACGAAAAACTGCCTGTCGCTATAATGTACACGCGTGCGACGCAACGGCAGTTTAATGGTGATCCAACAGCTGGTAACAAAATGTACTTAATTAATTTAACGGATTATGATCAACAGAACTATACCACTGGGGCAGTACAAAGGGACATTCCAGCAGCCCAATATTTTTGGGTACTATGGCAACTTTGGTGGAGCTTATATACCGGAGATGCTGCACCGCAATGTGGAAGAACTGAAAAGCCGCTACCTGGAGATAATGTATGAAGCGGAATTTCAAAAGGAGTTCAGGGCGCTGTTGAAAGATTATGTAGGCCGTCCTACACCGTTGTATTTGGCGCAGCGCCTGAGCAAAGAATTCAACACCCAGATCTATTTGAAGCGCGAAGACCTTTGCCACACCGGGGCGCATAAAATCAATAATACCATTGGCCAGATATTACTGGCACAGCGCCTGGGTAAAAAAAGAATCATTGCAGAAACCGGCGCCGGGCAGCATGGTGTAGCTACCGCTACCGTATGCGCGCTAAAGGGCGTTGAATGCATCGTATACATGGGCGAAAAAGATATTGAGCGGCAGGCGCCCAATGTAGCCAGAATGAAAATGCTGGGTGCTAAGGTAATACCCGCACTCAGTGGCAGTAAGACCTTGAAAGATGCCACCAATGAAGCCATCCGCGATTGGATCAATAACCCGAACGATACGCATTATATTATTGGCAGCGTAGTGGGACCTCACCCTTACCCCGATATGGTAGCGCGTTTTCAAAGTGTGATCAGCGAGGAAACGCGCTGGCAGTTAAAAGAGACTACCGGCAGTGAACTACCCACGCATGTGATGGCCTGTGTAGGTGGCGGAAGCAATGCAGCTGGTGCGTTTTATCATTTCCTGGAAGAGCCAGGGGTGCAGCTGGTGGCAGTAGAAGCCGGCGGCCATGGCGTAAACAGTGGCCTTAGCGCCGCTACTACGCAGTTGGGCAAGCCGGGGGTACTCCATGGCAGTAAAAGCCTGGTGATGCAAACCGCAGATGGACAGATAGTAGAACCACATAGTATTTCTGCCGGACTTGATTATCCAGGTATCGGTCCACTGCATGCACATCTGTACGAAACAGGCAGGGGTATTTTTTTAAGCGCTACAGATGATGAAGCACTGGAAGCCGCTTTTCACCTGGCAAAAACAGAAGGCATTATACCGGCATTGGAAACGGCCCATGCGCTGTCTGCTTTAAAGCAGTTATCTTTCAAACCAACGGACCGCGTGGTGATTTGCCTCAGTGGAAGAGGTGATAAGGATTTGGCTACCTATATGAAAGCAATGGATATGGAAGCCGATAAAAGCGTATAATTGAAACCGGTAGTGCAAAACGGAATACCATAAATGTATGAACAGGTTAAACGAATTATTTCAGCGCAAACAAAACAATGTACTCAATGTATACTGCACCGCAGGCTACCCGCAGTTGCCCTCCACACTGGAGGTGATGAAAGCCCTGCAGGATAATGGCGCCGACATTATAGAACTGGGTATGCCCTACAGCGACCCACTGGCAGATGGCCCTGTAATACAGCACAGCAGCAGTATTGCACTGGCCAATGGTATGACGATTGAGAAGTTGTTTGCACAGCTGCAGGGTTTCAGGAAGGAAATCTATGTGCCCGTTATCCTGATGGGCTATATGAATCCCGTATTGCAATACGGTTTTGAAAAATTCTGCCAGCATGCGGCCGCCCTTCCCATTGACGGGTTGATTCTGCCCGACCTGCCGGAACATGAATTTGAAACAGCCTATGGGCCCATTATGCAGCGGTACGGACTTGATTTTGTTTTCCTGGTAACCCCGGAAACATCGGAAGAAAGGATTAAGAGACTGGACGCATTAAGCACCGGGTTTTTATATGCGGTATCTTCTTCCTCTACCACCGGCAGCGATAAAAATATGACTGACGTAAATGCCTACCTGCAGCGCCTGAAAAGTTACGGACTGAAAAACCCTGTATTGGTGGGTTTCGGCATTAAGGATAAGTCAACGTTTGAGACCGCCTGCAGGCATGCCAATGGTGCCATCATAGGAACGGCTTTCATCAAAGCGTTGGAAAATACGGAGGACGTGGGCAAGACCACGGCGGCATTTATAAAAAACATTATTTCCTGATAATTCTGTTAATACATTATAGTGGATCTGATAATTATAAAATACAATGCGGGCAATATCCAGTCGGTACTGTATGCCCTTGAAAGAATTGGTATGGAGGCCACCGTTACGGATGACGTGGAACTGATTCAAAAAGCGGATAAAGTAATTTTTCCGGGCGTGGGCGAAGCCAGTACTGCTATGAATTACCTGAAAGAAAGGAAGCTTGACCAGGTAATCAGGCACCTGCAGCAGCCGGTGCTGGGCATCTGCCTGGGCATGCAGCTGATGTGTAAATATTCAGAAGAAAATGATACCCCCTGCCTGGGCATTTTTGATGAAGATGTAAAACTTTTTTCTCCCCCTCCCACCGGGGGAGTTGGAGCAAGTCTGAAAGTGCCGCAGATAGGCTGGAATACAATTTATGATTTGAAGACAGATTTGTTTAACGGGCTTGCGCAGAACAACTATTGTTATTTTGTACATGGTTACTATGCTGCCCTGGGTGAACATACCATTGCCACTACCAATTATGTGCAGCCCTATAGTTCCGGGCTGCATAAGAATAATTTCTACGGCGTACAGTTTCACCCGGAGAAAAGCGCAGTCGTGGGAGAGCAGATTTTAAAGAATTTTATTGAGAAGGTGTAGCTGGTAAAAGAATACGTTTAATGAACCGTAACAACATGGATGAACTAAAACATCATAGTGTGATTAAAAACTCCCCTTTAGGGGCCGGGGTTATGCAAATCATTCCCGCCATAGATATCATTGATGGCAAATGTGTGCGGCTTACACAGGGCGATTATGAACAAAAGAAAATTTATAACGAATACCCGCTGGAAGTAGCCAAACAATTTGAGGATGCCGGCCTGGAGCGCCTGCACCTGGTAGACCTGGACGGGGCGAAAGCAGGGACAGTTAAAAACTGGAAAGTGCTGGAAGCAATTGCGGGTAAGACTTCGCTGGTGATTGATTTCGGTGGAGGAATAAAAACCGAACCGGATGTACGGATAGTGTTTGATAGCGGCGCCGCTTATGCCACCATTGGTAGCCTGGCAGTAAAAGATGAAAACACTTTTGTAGAATGGTTGAAGACGCATGGCGCCGCGAAGTTTTTATTAGGGGCTGATGTTAAAGACGAAAAGATTGCGGTAGGCGGCTGGCTGGAAACAACGGATATATGGGTATATGATTTTATAAGGAAATATGCAGACCATGGTGTACAGCAGGTTTTTTGTACCGATGTAAGCAAAGACGGTAAACTGGAAGGCCCGGCTACCAGTTTATATAAGAATATTATCAGCGAATTTCCTGGCTTGTATTTCATTGCCAGCGGTGGCGTCAGCAATATGAAAGACCTTGAAGATCTGCAGTCGGTAGGCTGTAAAGGTGCTAT
>JANPGT010000181.1:0-18071 GCA_031424135.1 Chitinophagaceae bacterium | reverse complement strand
TTTTTAAAACCAAATTTTTCAGCTGCCGTCTGTATAAAACTAGCCCGCAGCAGTGTATTGTCCATATCAAGAATGGCTATCTTCTTTAAAGACTTTAAATCTTCCCGGATAGCAAATTCCATTTGCTCGCGTATTACCTGTATGTTCTCGTACGTTTCCAGGTTTTGCGTTTGCCCCGACCTTGATTTTTTCATAATTGTACGGGCCACATCGCGCGACATTTTCCCCAGCTGTTCCAGTTGTTGCATACGGTTTTCAATATTGCCGATATTCACCTCCCTGATCCTGGCGCCCATATTATTCATATCCATCAGGATACCGATATCCACTCCATACCCTTCTTCAAATTCACAATTTGCAAAAAATGATTTCCGGCCGGCTATCATACCACTTAAAGGTTGCCTGAATTTAGGAAAAGAAGGGTTAAGAATAGACAGCAGCGGCTTAGCCACCAATTCTGTAACCCTGCCTGCCTGCCTTGTGAAATATGATTTTACAAAATCTGCTTTGTTATTCAGCAGGTCTTCTGTCAGTAAGGCGATTACATTTACAGGATAGGTTGTAATATCTGCATCAAGAAATGCGACAATATCATTTTTTGCCATCAGCACGCCTTCCTTCATAGATACGCCCTTGCCAATTTTTGTACTGGTGATGACAGCAGCACCTTCTCTGCGGGCAAGGTCTACGGTACAGTCTGTTGATTTGTCGTCCACCACAATCACTTCAGATACATTGCAGGATGTTTTTGCCAGCCTGACCACAGAAGCCACTGTCTTTTCTTCATTCAATGCGGGTATAATTACTGTAATCATAAGTCAAAATATCTTTTGAAGGTGATTACGGCGCAGGAGTAAGGGGTGCTTGTAAAATATTTCTCCGGGTACCGTTTAGTATTACTGACTGTCAGCAATGCAATAGCGTGATGCACTCATAGTGCTTTACAAAACCGGCTGAATCCGGGCAAATATACTGTGTATTTTACAAACAGCCGGGCTGCTGCAATTGTTGAAAATATGGACAAAGTATTTTAATGAAAATATAATTAAGGACATAGCTGTTAGCCCGGACTTAATACACATATTCCTTAGTTGCATCACCGTCAAAAAAAATCAACCGGCTGCATAATCCAGCTGGTGAACATCTACCCATTTTTTTACCAGCAGGTTAATAAAACGCTTCAGGTAGATTTCATTCAGGAAAACATTTGACCAATTATCGTAGCGGTTGCACTGAACGCCCAGGTAGAAAAAATAAATAGCTGCGCCGGCGGCAGGTACCAATTCTTTTTCTTCTGCACTAATGGGTGTAACAGACTCATACCCTTTTAAGAAAGCATCCTTTTTTATGGCGAATTCATTCCCTTCTTTTTCTGTACTGAATACCTGGAGTATATAGTACCCGACATCCAGGAAAAACCAGCCATTGCCGCAAAAATCAAAATCGAACAGGGTGATGGCAGACTGCTGGTCAATCACCATATTATCGAACCAGATATCAAGGTGTACTACGCCTTTGCGCAGGTTGCCTTCATTGGCTGTCCGAAAAGTTTTATGCAAATATTGCCGCAGCCTTTTCATGAACTGCATTTCATTGGTTGTCAAAGACAAAAATTGCTGCAGCTTTTCAAACGAATCATCCAGCAATACCCCGGGTGTATAATCCACTCTTTCCAGCGGAAGGTTTTGGGTGAGCTGGTGCATCCTTGCCATAATCTCACCAGCTTTATAATGCAGTTCGGCAGAATAATTCAGCTGTTTTTCTCCTTTTGCAAAAGAAAACAGTACGGCGTAGCGCTGCCCCTCCGGGGCCTGCAACTGCTGCAGGTAGTTTGATTGTGCATCTGCAATGGCGTAAGACACGGGTACGGTACGATCTTTCAGTAATTGCAGCAGTCTTATCTCTTCCATGATCTCCTTTTCTGTCCTCCACCCTAAACTGTATACCCGGAAAATATACTTATCGTTTTCCGTTGTAACCAGGTAGGTATGATTGATACCTGTTTTCAGGATACGCGCAGTCACCAGCCCGGTCAGCCTGTATTTCTCTTTTAAAAAAGCAGCAATATGTGCCGGAGACAAAGTGGAATCGGTAACGGGGAATACAGTCATCAGAAATTTTTTAAAATAAAGCGGCCGGATATGTCGCCACCACCAACATTAAACATAACCCGGAGGAACGGGAAGGCTGTTGGGATACCAATCATTGTTTACCAGACTTAGCCGTTGTTGCCGCAGCCGCACCGGTTTCTACTTCTATTGCCCGTAATTTTTTGCTGCAAATCTCAATCATTTCATTGGCTTGCTTAATCTTTGTTGCCAGCTTTTCAAGGTCTATACTCCCGTCTTCCAGCTGATCCACCAATATTTCAAGCTGCGCAAAGGCAGCTTTATAAGTTAATTCCTTTTTCATTACTTGTCTTTTGGGTAACTGTGCTGTGTATCACTTCATCTTTCAATATGGTATGGAGTGTATCATTCTCCTTTATAGCAGCTGGGTCGGTAACTATTTTACCCTTGATGGTAATAATTGCAAAACCCCTGTTTAATATAGCCTGCGGACTGGAAAGCCTTACAATGCGTTTTGCATTTTCCAACTGGTCGCGGTGCTGTTGCAGCTGCCGTTTAACAGCATCATTCAGCCGGTTGCTCAGCTGCAGCAAGCTGTTTTCAAACTCAAAATTATGATCTACAAAAAGCGCCGCCACTTTGGTAGGGGTTTTTTGTTCCCTGGCCATCAGGTCGGAAATGCTCTGGTTCCTGTCGTGGCCAATACCAGTAAACACCGGCACGGGAAAATTGGCAATGCATTCTGCCAGTTCATACCTGTCGAATGGCTTAAAATCAGCCTGCGCACCTCCACCCCGCACAATCGCCACCGCATCAAATGGAATTTTACTTTCCTTCACCAGGCGCAGCTGTTCAAGAATAAGCGTATGCGCATTATCACCCTGTACAGTGGTTAAAAATTCTGTTACGGCAAATGTATACTGGTGCCTGTTCTTTGTAATCTCCTGCTGAAAATCTCTTTGCCCGTCTGAGTTGGGCGCTGTAATCAGGGCAATGTTTTCAATAATCAATGGCAGCGGCAGCCGGTTATTATAGGTTCTGTATACCCCGTCAAACAATTGAATAGTGGCCGGGTTTTCTTTCAACAGGCGGGTGAGTGTTTCCTGCCTTTCCAGTTCCAGCGTACCAATACTGTGCGCTGCATCAATTTCAATTACATCCAGGTTTAATCCATATACAGGATGAAATCTTACCCGCACTTTGCAAATAATCTCCAGCCCGTCTTTAAAGCGTTGCCCGGTGAGCCGTTCAAATTTCTCAATCTCGGCAAAACTGCCTGCCCAAAAAACACTTTTGATTTCTGCTTTTTTAATGCCGCCTTCCGACTCCTCCAGGGTTAGATAACAGCGCCTGTTGACTTCATATTTTTTAACATTCATTATTCTTGCGGCCACCCAAAAAACCTCCCCCTCAAAACTCATTTGAATGGCTTCAAGAATTTGTCCGGCAAGTAATGAAAGTTTGATAACATCGGCCATGCGCACTGATTTTTAAACGGAAGACGAATGTACGGAAACAGGTTTGATTAGCGGTTGCAGAAGGCTATTGCAGCTGATTTTTTGGCATTGCCGTTTGCATATTACGCACTGCCATTTTTCAGGTATACCGCCAGCTTCACATTGCTTTGGTGCTGGAAAGTGAGCCGGCTATTACCTGGAATCCATTTTGCAGCATATTGGTGACTTTTGTATCATCAATTGACCGGCTGCTTCAATTATACCTGGTATCCCTGCTCCTGTTTTGTCCAAGACGGCCCCTGCCTTTCTTGTACCGGGCCTTTGTTCACAAATTTTCCAGAGACAATATTTTGTAAACTCTTACAATAGGCTTATCTTATAACTCAATAACGCGGTTTCCCACAATTAAACCTCCCCAGCATGGAACCCTTAGACCCGCAACAGCACTTCTTTCAGCACCTGAAAGGAAGACTACCTGCCCATATCTCCTTTGTTGATGAAATAGCCGAATTCCTGCATATCAGCAATGACAGCGCGTACCGGCGCATCAGGGGAGAAAAATCAATAAGTTTCGATGAACTGCAAAAAATCTGTACTCACTATAAAATCTCGCTGGACTCGTTTCTGCAACTGCAAAGCAATTCTTTTATTTTCAACGGAAACCTCAAATCAGACTCCGAAAACAGTTTTGAAGAATGGATTGAAGACATTTGCACACAGCTGCAGTACTTCAACAGCCATAAGGAGAAGCACATGTATTTCCTGCTAAAAGATATTCCACCTTATGTTCATTTCCTGATGCCTGAACTGGTCAGGTTCAAGATTTTCATGTGGATGAAATCAATTCTTGACTATAAAAGTTTGAAAGGGGTAAAATTCGATTTACAGGATCCGAGGTATGACAAATTTGACCCCGTAGCAAAAAGACTGACCGACCTGTATATGAAAATGCCAATGACTGAAATATGGAACCCGGAAAGCATTGTAAGCACGCTGAGGCAAATTAACTTTTACCGGGAAGCTGACTCCTTCAAGCATCCCGCAGACGTGCAGCTGCTCTATGCAAAAGTGGAGGAACTTGTCAATCATCTTGAAAAACAGGCTGAAGCTGGCTTAAAATTTATGGTAGGCAAGGAACCAGGCCCGGCTTCTGCAGAATACAGGCTGTATGTAAACGAACTTATTCTGGGCGACAATTCCATAATGGCAAAACTGGATGGCACCACTGTAACCTTTTTAAATTATGCTGTATTGCAAATATTACATACCATGGACGACCGCTTTAATACTGCCATGACCAGTAATATGGAGAACATTATCAAAAAATCCATCATGATCAGTCAAAGTGGCGAAAAGGAAAGAGTGCGATTTTTTAATAAACAGCGTGAAAAAATAAATGAATACAGGAATATGAAATAAATACGCAGTCTTAACCCAACCGGCAGCGTTGCTGTTATCAAAGTATCTATCCGTAATGATCAGAACATGGCTTTATACCCTATTCCAAAATGAAGAAATTGATAACGTGTGGCCGCGTCCGGGTATTTGGTATAATGACCGCCAAAATAGTAACTGTCAGCTGCTGCTTCAATACTTATATTCCTAAACACTACCAACCGCAATGCTGAACCCGTGCTGCTGAATACATGGGTAGATTTGTACCCATCTACTGTTTTTAAACCGGCAGTGGCTATATTGACATTATAAAATAACCTGTTGAAAAGACGGATGCCCAGACCAACCCTCAAATCAACGCCCACGCAATAATCATAATTGCGGCCTTCACCATAATACATATATGGATTGGGTGCTGCTGCAAGCGGTATAATACCGGCACCAGCTTTTACCTGCACCTGCAGCTTGTCTGAAATATGAAACGCTGCAAGAAAATTACCGCTGAAACTTTGTGCACCGTATACAAATACTGCATTTTTAAAAAAATCATACTTCATAGATACACTGCAACTGTACGCTGCATGGCCACTTTTTTGAACAGAACGCCCCCACAGGCTACCTTCAATTTGCAATATATTTACTTTACCTGAATCATCGCTTCCACCTTCCAGTGTTAACGAGAATTGGCTGAACGGGCGATTACAATCTGCCAGTGAACTGCCGTATTGCAAGTGAATGCGTCCAAAAGTTGATTTCTTACTTCCGCCAGTTGTAACCGGACCGTTTGTATTAATTTCCCGGATACCTGCCGTTGCTGCTATAGTTACAGGAGGGTCAACTGCAAATTCACCCTCACAGTTCTTCTCTCTGTTATGCACAAACATATTCTCTACAGCACCCACAGGGTTAATAGCAAAAGACAGTGGTGCAGTAAGGCGCTTCCTGCAGCCCCATTTTTTTACTGCCAGTTTTGCTGACATCCGGTGGCTCATTTCACCAAATACAATCCCTCCCAGGCTGGTATTGATCAGATCATTGGGTGCCGGAAAATGGGTTTCCATTATAGCTTCCCAGGCAACACTGCCGGTGATTGCTGCTGGTATGGATTGCCAGAAATTAAATCCATTATTCCTGAAAGCATTGAAATAAAGACAGCCCTGGTAGGGATGTGAAAACTGGTTATTGAAGAATTTATTATCATCCCATTCCATATTAACGGGATCCCTGTTTGCCGCCATACTTTCAAAAGAAATTTTTGCAAAAGCCGCTTTCCTGATAAAAAAATTACTTGCCCATGGCAGCAACTGCATCATACTCCATTCACCTGCAGCGCGCCAGAACCTTTTTTTACTGCAGTCATGGGTAAGCAGCGGCCCTTGTTCAATTTTACTTTTAAAAAAGGGCTGACCGGCAGTATAGATATCCTGTGAGTATGCAGGCAAGCTATTACCCAATATTATCCATATAATCAGGAGGCAGTTTAAATAGTGTGGATTGATACTGATTTGATATGAGGGAATCTGTTTCATGGCAGTTTGGTTTTGGGGGATGACAAAATGAGGCGCATAGCAATGGAGTTGCCTTTGCCAGGTGCTGAAAAAAACCAATGATTGAACTGGCGAACTTTTTACTGTTCTCCACTGAGAAGCGGTTGCGCTGATTTATGAGGACGTCTGCTCATGAAACCGGGGCGGGAAGGATACTGTTATTTATAATTTTTATACGCGTTGTAATGATTACATATTAAAAATACTACCCTTGTTCACCGGTTCATAATCGTTATTTAGCGGCATTGCGGCCAATTTGGAGAAATACCATTTTGTGCAGAGAAATAAAAGGATGGGGGAAATAGCAGCTACTAATTTTAAAGGCATTCCCGGTTTAATTGCAAAAAACACTAAAATCCCCGGGGGCAAAAGCAGGATTCATTTTTTTTAATGGCCAGGCACAGCTCTACGGGATAAACTATGGTGAAGATGCAGCGTCCCTGAACATGTGCAGCTTTTTTATATATTGCCCGCACAACAGACCAGCAGGCAATAGCTGATTTTACTTTTTAAGTTATATCTTGAGTCTGTAAAAAATCATTATGCAAAACAAAGCCGCTCCCTTTCCCGTGCACCTTATAGCACTGATGGCCTTATTGGGCTGGTTTGCACTGGCAACTCAATTTTATATCAATGTTTCGCTTAAACAAAATTCACTGGCGGAGACTATTATCCGTTATTTCTCTTACTTTACCATACTCACTAATCTGTTGGTGGCCACCTGTTACACAACACTGCTGTTAAGTCCGGGTTCAGCAGCAGGGCACTTTTTCGGCCGGCAACAAACCCTGGCAGCCACAACAGTATACATCATCATAGTGGGACTTATCTATAATACCATACTGCGCTTTTTATGGAATCCGCATGGATTGCAGGCGGTGGTAGATGAACTACTGCATGCTGTTATACCGGTACTGGCATTTATTTGCTGGCTTTTGTATGCGGGAAAAAATAAGCTGGAATGGAGAGATATTTCCAGCTGGCTGATATACCCCCTCGCCTACCTGGCCTTTGTTTTACTAAGAGGATCCGCATCAGACTTCTACCCTTATCCTTTTATAGACAGGACAGCGCTGGGTACAAACAAAGTACTGGTAAATGCTGCAGCCATTACTTTACTTTTTACAGCTATCTCATTTGCTTTTGTAGCACTGGGTAAATACATCAGTAAGCGCCGGCTGTAATAAATTGGTTTTATTTACTTCTATTATTACCACTGCTCCCTTCTGCGCTGCATTGCCGGGCATGCTTACCCGTTATGGGTATCCATTTCTACACAGGGGGTAACATACCGCCTTCACTTATACCTGTTTAAGGTGTGGCACGCGGTTGTATACCTGTACTGCATAGATTTTACACCAAAAATTATTTTTATGCGTACAAGAAAGACAACATCAGGCATTGCTTCAGCAGTTCTGGCAATTGCGGCCAGCATTACGATGGCGTCATGCTTCAGCGACAGCAACCCTGCAGCAGCAGACAAGTCAATCTCTGACAGCATTGCCAACCTGGGTGCAGACAGCAGTAAAATGGCGAACCCAATAGTAAAAAAACGTAAAGGCAAAGCATCAGCAGGTTTTACATCTGATAATAATTTGAAGGTTGAAAAAGACAAATTGGGTGTTTACAGCAGGGCTGAAAAAATGCCTGAATACCCCGGCGGAGAAAAAGCATTGTCTGCATTCGTGGAAAACAATATCAGTTATCCTCAGGATGCTTTGGACCAGGACGCAGAAGGTACCGTGAATGTTTCCTTTGTAATAGATGAAAAAGGCAAAGTAGTAAATGCGGTAGCGGGCGGTGCAGCTGCGGGTCATGGGCTGGAACAGGAAGCCGTAAAAATAGTTGAGCAGATGCCAGCCTGGAAACCGGGCATGGTAAAAGGAAAACCGGTTAAAACCCGGTTAACCCTGCCTGTTACTTTTAAACTGGCAGACGCGTAATCAGTTATTGAAAGGAAAGCAAGATCAAAAAGTAGAAAAGGCAGCGGTGATTATCCGCTGCCTTTTTATTTAATCAGGTAAAACCAATGGTTCAGTCAACAACCAATACAAAAGAAGCCTGGTTGGGCAAACCAGGCTTTCTGTTACAGCAGAATACACAGTACATTTATTTATTTACCAGCACTTCAACACCCAGGGAATTTACGCCTTCTGCGTTCACCAAGCCTTTCGCAAAGATGGTATAAACAGTGCCTGCTGAAAAACTGATATTTTGCAGCGTAAGCAAAGCAGGAATACTTTCGGGGCTGCCCGCCAGTTTAACTTTAATAGTATAGCTACCGGCATTTACCGTTCTAAATGCGCCTTTTGCATTGTCAGCAACATTGTCTGCATAAGAACGGTTAGCAAACACAAGTGAATCGTTAGCAAGAACATCTACTGCAATACCCACCGGGCTCAAATGAAAAAACCGAACTTTTGCTTTGCCTGCTGCGGGTGCCGACAAGTCATCTTCCGTAGCGAATACTTTAATTTTACCGCCCATTACCGAATCATAGGCAAACACAGAATAATTTTTGCCAGCACCAATGGTATAACTTCCGGTAGCAATTGGGTTAATGGTATTTGCGGCTGCAATTTTAATGGTATAATTTTTAGGCGCCAGGGATAGATAACCGGAACCGGATGGATACCTAACAGACTGACTGTTCAATTTAACATCATTAAAATAAAAATCATACGCGGCACTGTCACGTGCAACAGCATTTACCAACACAACTTTCGCATCCTGTAACATGGCGGCATCATTTTTTTTACATGCACCCAGCAAAACTGATATTCCTGCAACACCCAGCACCATCACTAACAACTGCTTCTTCATAACAAAAAATTAATTTTAAGAAAATAGATTCGTCATTAGCGTTTTGCAACTAATATGCCAACAGGTGTTAAAAAAAAAGCCCGGAAAGACATAAAAAAAGCACCCTTTTAAGGTGCCCTTTTTTGTCTTTCCGGGAATAATTGCCGTTGTGCTGCTTTATTTACCCACTTCTTCAATTACGTGACCCACACAACCATTGGGCATTTGTATATGCAGCATTGCAGCCAGCGTTGCAGCAATATCAGTCATATGAGTTTCGCGGTTGGTTTTACCCGGCTTAATATTCCATCCGTAAAACAACAGCGGTATATGTGTATCGTACGGATTCCAGGTACCATGGGTAGTACCTGTTTTACTGTAGCCTTCAAACCAGCCGGCAGCCAATACCACCTGCACTGCGCCACTGCGTTTAAAATTATATCCATTGGCTATCATAGTTTTTATTGGCTCGGGTACAGGGGAGTTGCCAATTTCTGCTACATCAACCGCATAGCTTATACCGGGTTGCTGCTGCAGAAAATCGACTGTTGCTTTTTTAATGGCGCTGAAGTCAAGCTGCTCACTGCTTATTTTACCCAGGTTAAAATTTACCTGGTAGTTCATGATTGAACGAATTAGCCCACCTGTCTTAAACTTAGCCAGCAATATTTTATTGAGTGAATCTGTCAGCGGTTTGGCGTACCAGAAGTCAGCAGGCAGCCGCTGTTCCTGCATAAACCCTATAGAATGCGCGGCGCCATGATCTGCAGAAAGGAAAATCAGCCATTGTCCTTTGCCAACTTTTGCATCCAGCAACTGGAAAAAACTGGCCAGGTCCTGGTCAAGCCGCAGGTAAGTATCTTCCACTTCAATGGAATTGGGCCCAAACATATGACCCACATAATCCGTAGAAGCGCAGTTAATGGTTAAGAAGTCAGTAGCCGCACCACGGCCCAGTTTGTAGGCATCCAGCGCGGTAGCAGCAAAATCAAGTGTAAGACTGTTACCAAACGGCGTAGAGCGGAAACTACTCCTGGATTGTTTGTATATCTCATTGATGGCATGGGGGAAAGCGGAACTGGTTTCACCCTTGAATTTACCTTCCCAGGTGTTATCATCGGCATCGCTGTTTACATAGGTCTTGACAGGATACAGGGTATTCCATCCCTTTTCAATTAAGCGGCCCACTTTATTGCCATTGTTATACGCGTTTACCCAGTCGGGCAACTGCTTCATGTAATAAGAACTGCTGATAAAATGCCCACTGGCATCATCAAACCAATAAGCAGCGGTGGCCATATGGCCGGCGGGTAAAATAGAAGCCCTGTCTTTTAACGAAACGCCTACAACTTTTGATTGAAAATTGGTAGCCAGTCTTAATTCATCGGTAATGGTAGATACCAGCAGGTTACGGGGAGACATTTTGCCATCCTCAGATTCATTGCCTACGCTTTGCACTGTACTGTCATCTGTACAGTAGATTTTTTTACCGGTCAACTGATCTGTCCAGTCGTTGCCCGCTATACCATGCAGTGCAGGTACAGATCCGGTAAAGATGGTGGAGTGCCCTACAGCGGTATAAGAGGGCAGGTAATTGATCATTGTATTCTCGCAGGAGAATCCCTGGTTAAGCAATCTTTTAAAACCACCTGTTCCGTAACGGTTGTAGTAGCGGTAGAGATAGTCCCAGCGCATTTGATCTACAACGATACCCACTACCAGTTTTGGGCGCTGCAGCTGCTGCGCTGCCACCGATGCCGGTTTTGACTGGCCAGTGGATGCGAAAGCAAAAAGAAAGCAGGTAAAAAGGGGAAGCAAAAATTTGTGCATTGCTGTAAAATTATTTTTCACAAATGTATAGCAATGGTGTTAAGCAGCATATTAAAACAGCAGAACCGGGATCAATAAACTTACCGCAGTAAAAATGATTTTGAAAACAAATGCCCGGTGCAACGGTGTTGCTGCACAGAATTGTTCAGGTGAAGTTAAAAAGGGTAAAAAGCCCCTATAACAGGCATTGGGCCTGCTTTATATCAGCTTGTGTTTTTACCTGAATACTTTATCTTTGGCGCATTCTGAAAAACTTACCAAACAGATAGCTATGGCAGATGTTTTTGCAAAATTAGTAAAAGACGGCGGGCCTATTGGTCAGCACATGAAAAGGGCGCATGGATATTTTACTTTTCCAAAATTGGAAGGTGAGCTGGGCAGCCGCATGATGTTCAGGGGCAAGGAAAGAATTGTTTGGAGCCTGAACAATTACCTTGGACTGGTAAACCATCCTGAAGTACGTGCCGTAGATACCGCTGCAGCAGCCCGTTGGGGCATGGGTAATCCAATGGGTGCCCGCATGATGAGTGGCAACACCAGTTACCATGAAGAGCTGGAGAAAGTGGTGGCAGATTTTGTGCAGCGAGAAGACGCCATGCTGCTGAATTTTGGTTACCAGGGTATTATGAGTTGTATCGATGCGCTGGTAAACCGCCGCGACGTAATTGTGTATGATGCGGAAGCCCATGCCTGTATAGTGGACGGCGTAAGGCTGCATATGGGCTACAGTTACAAGTATAAGCACAACGATATTGCCGATTTTGAGAAGCAGATGGAACGTGCCACCAAAATGGTGGAAAAAACCGGCGGCGGTATACTGGTAATTACCGAGGGAGTATTTGGCATGAGCGGCAACCAGGGAAGACTAAAAGAGATTGTAGCACTGAAAGAAAAATATGAATTCCGTTTACTGATTGATGATGCGCATGGATTTGGTGTAATGGGACCTACAGGGGCGGGGGCCGACGAAGCCCAGGGTTGCCAGGAAGGGGTGGATCTTTACTTTTCTACCTTTGTAAAATCGATGGGCAGCATCGGCGCCTTTATTGCCGGCCGCAGAGATGTGCTGGCCTACCTCCGGTACAATACCCGTTCGCAGATATTTGCCAAAAGCTTGCCGTTGATTATTGTAGAAGGCATGCTGAAGAGAATGGAAATGCTGAAATCGATGCCCGAGCTCAGGAAAAAACTTTGGTACAATGCCAATAAACTTCAGGCAGGCTTGCGCGACAATGGATTCGATATTGGTACCACCAATACCATGGTAACCCCTGTTTATATGAAAGGGGATATACCTGAAGCAACGGCCATGGTGCTGGACCTGAGAGAGAATTACGGCATATTTTGTTCTATTGTGGTGTACCCGGTAATTCCAAGGGGGCAAATTATTTACAGGCTGATTCCTACGGCTGCCCATACCGATGCCGACATAGAAGATACCCTGAAAGCATTTACAGAAACCAAGAAAAAGCTGGACGAAGGCAGCTACCAGGCTGCTGAAATACCAGACATGGCTGAAGTTGACTAAAATATCATCTTTGCAATAACGAGATAGCAAAACCCTTCTTTACAGAGGGGTTTTTTATTGCGCAGGACAGACAGGGGCACAAAAAAATCCCGCCTCACGGCGGGATGCACTAATCAAATACCATTAACCATTAAACCTTATCCTATGAAAATTCAAATATAAGATGTTGCGACAATAAAACTAGTTGCATAGGAAAATATTTTTTTACCCACTTACCTTAAGTTGATCCCTGTCAACCCAAAATGTGCGGCCATTAAAAAAAAATTAAAAGTAGAGAAGGAGATAAACAGGTGGGAAGGGCTAAAAAAAAGAAGGGCCAGGATAGAAATCCAGCCCGTTTTAATCCAATATCCTATGAAAAACCTACTTACCAGACAGCAGGTAAATATGAATCGTTGCATGTGGGCAAAAAAATAGGCCCCAATAGAAATCAGGGCCGTTTCAATCCAATATTCTATGAAAATCAGTTAGGTATAATTCAAATTCTCTGCCAAAGCCTTACCACTGGCTTACAAAGGCTTTCTGGTAGGCTTCAAAAGGCTGTTTTCCGTATTTTCCATCACCAAAATAACGTACTACCAACTCCAGGTCTTTGGGTTCGAGAAAGCCCGGAACCGGCTGTGGGCCGCTGTTATCTGTTGGTATGATAACCGTGGTGGGGTAAGACAATCTGCCATACGTTAAAAAAAGTGCAAAATCATTGGTACGGTTGGCACTGTTGAAATTGTAGGTCTTTTCATTCCAGGTAACTGCATCTTTTGTTTCCGCGTTTAGCTTTACGGCATAGAAATTAGCCTCCAGGTAAGCAATTACCTTGGGGTTGGTATATGTTTTTTTATCCATCGTCTTGCACCAGCCACACCAGTCTGTGTAAAGGTCAATCAGAATGGGCCGCTTTTCCTTGCGCATAGCTTCCTGGGCTTCCTGTAATGTCATCCATTTCATCTTCTCCCCTTTTAAAGGCGGTTTGGCGGCGGATAAGAAAAAAAGCGGCAAAGCCACAATTATGGAAAGGATAAACTTATGCATGGTATTTTTGTTTCTGTTAAAATAAACGAAGCGGCATGAACAAAATTGTTATAGCGGTAACCGGGGCCAGTGGTGCAATATATGCAAAACTGGTATTGGACAAATTGCTTGCCATTAAAACGCAATGGACCGAGTTGGCCGTTATAATGACAGAAAATGCCAAAGCAGTCTGGAAAACAGAACTGGAAAACGAAGACTATTCCGGTTATCCTTTGCGGTTTTATACGCAGCACGACTTTTCTGCTCCCTTTGCATCAGGCTCCGGGCAGTTCAATACCATGATTGTTATTCCCTGCTCGATGGGCACCCTGGGCAGAATTGCAGGCGGTATTTCCAACGACCTGATTACCCGGGCAGCAGACGTGGTATTAAAAGAAAGGAGAAAACTGATTTGTGTGGTGCGGGAGACGCCCTATAACCTCATTCATATCCGTAATATGGAAACAGTAACACTGGCAGGAGGAATCATTTGCCCGGCCACCCCCTCCTTTTACAGCAAACCAAAAACTATTGAAGAAGTAGCCGCTACCGTGGCAGACAGGGCGCTTGACCTGGCAGGATTGGATATCAGTACGTTTCGCTGGGGAAATACTAGTTCTTAGTTTCCAGTTCTTAGTTCTTTTGCATCGCTAACCAGAAACTGCAAACTAAGAACTAATGAACTTATCTCAGATCCACTTCTTCTACGCCCGGATACTTGCTTTTATCAAATACAAAAAGCTGGTCGCTTACCGCAGCATTGCCGTTCAAAGAATTAACGGTATAGGTATACTTATTACCATTTTTATCCAGCACTTTGGTACTGTAGATGCCCTGTTTGGCTTTGTCTACAAATACATACACCTTGTGAAAAGTTTTGCTTTTGTCAGTAGGTGTCATTTCAATCTCCTGCAGGGTGCGGGCACCTTCTTTCTTTTCACCATTTAATTTGTATAAGAAATCCTTATCATAAAAATTGGTCATCAGGCTCTGGGGCGTAATGGTTTTGGCAGAAGGATCTACTTTACTGATGGTTACTTCATTGGATGCCTTATCGTAGGTCCAGGTATTGGTTCCATCAGAAAAAATCTCTTTGTTTTCTTTGCCGGAAAGAGTAACACGGTACTTGCCGTTTTTCATATACACCACCCCTTTCTGACTGCCCTGCAGTTTTCCTTTGCCATCTTCCACTTTCAGGGTAAACTGGGCCTGAACAGCTTTATAGGTCTTAAATTTAGTGCTGACGCCATCCAGTATTTTCTTGGCAGCAGGGTCATTGGCTGTTTGTGCAGGTGCCATCGCAACTATACCCATCAGAAAGACAATCATTAAAAATTTTTTCATCTTAAAATGTTTGTTATAAAATAAAAAGTTCCCCGCTTAAAGGGACTTTATCCGGGTGGGCCCGTCAGAACGATCAATAAAAAAAACTCATTCTTGCAGGGAATTCATCCGGGCGGGCAAAGATATGCTTTCGCCACATTGGTTCTGACACCCTGCATTAAAATGAGTTTAACAACAACCTGTTAATGTTTAGATTAGCACCCCCGGATAACTGCATAGAGTAAACAAAGTAAAAGCCAAACTCACCCGTAGAATGGAAGGTATTGAAATTGGGCGTTTTGAATCAACACAATATCCTGCCCGGTTGCTGATATATAAATAAATGACATCTGTATGAGGAAATAATTACCCCAGCAGGCTTAGTTGCTGCTGCAGATCGGCCTCCGTTTTAATCAGCACTTCGCGCACCTTGCTTCCCTGGTTGGGCCCAACAATGCCGGCGGCTTCCAGCTGATCCATTAACCGGCCTGCACGGTTATACCCCAGCTTCATTCTTCTCTGCAACAGTGAGGTAGACCCGCTCTGACTTTGCACAATCAGCCTGGCGGCATCATCAAACAAAGAATCGCGGTCGGCCAGGTCAAAATCCTTGCCTTCCATTTCTTTTTCGTCCACATATTCTGGCAATAAGAATGCCTGTGTATACCCACGCTGATCACCAATAAAGCTGGTGATTTCTTCTACTTCAGGCGTATCTACAAAGGCACACTGCAGGCGGGTAAGTTCTCCGTTATAAGATATCAGCATATCACCCTTACCAATCAGCTGCTCTGCGCCACCCGTATCCAGAATGGTACGCGAGTCTATCTTGGAAGATACTTTAAAAGCAATACGTGCCGGAAAGTTAGCTTTAATGGTACCGGTAATAATATTCACCGAGGGACGCTGCGTAGCAATAATAAGATGAATTCCGATGGCACGTGCCAGCTGCGCCAGGCGCGCAATAGGCATCTCTACTTCCTTGCCCGCCGTCATAATCAGGTCGGCAAATTCGTCAATGACCAGCACAATAAAAGGCAGGTACTGGTGGCCTTTTTCGGGGTTCAACCTTCTTCTTACAAATTTATCATTGTATTCTTTAATATTCCTGGCACCGGCTTCCTTCAGCAGATCGTAGCGGTTATCCATTTCAATACACAGCGCGTTAAGCGTATGAATTACTTTTTTGGTATCAGTAATAATAGCATCTTCTTCACCGGGCAGTTTGGCCAGGAAATGCTTTTCTATGGTGCGGTAAATACTCAGCTCCACTTTTTTAGGGTCGATGAGTACCAGCTTCAGGTGAGAGGGATGTTTTTTGTAGAGCAGCGAGACCAGGATGGCGTTCAACCCCACAGATTTACCCTGCCCGGTAGCACCCGCCATCAACAGGTGGGGCATGGTAGTGAGGTCTACAATGAAGTTTTCATTATCAATTTTCTTACCAATGGCAATGGGAAGACTATAAGCGCTGTTTTGAAATTTATCAGAATTTAACAGGGTCTTCATGCTTACCACCGTCTTCTTTACATTGGGCACCTCTATACCAATGGTACCCTTGCCCGGTATGGGCGCAATAATGCGGATGCCCAGCGCCGCAAGGCTAAGGGCGATATCGTCTTCCAGGTTTTTAATACGTGAAATACGAACGCCTGCCGCCGGTACAATCTCGTACAAAGTAACGGTGGGTCCCACTGTGGCAGATATTTTCTGAATGGCGATATCGTAGTTCTTGAGCGTATCTATAATCCTGTTCTTATTGGTTTCCAGTTCGCCGGGGTCCTGGATGATTTTTTCGCTTCCATGGGTTTCCAGCAAATCAAGCGAAGGGTATTTATAATCCCGCAGATCCAGGGTGGGTTCGTACAAGTCTGTTTCCAGTATGGCTTTTCTTTCACTTTCAATTTCAAGAGTAGTATCGGTAACCGGCTCTTTTGCCTCCGGCACTTCGTTAATCTCAAACGAAATTTCGGCCGGCCTGGCATCTTTTTTTGATGGCTTCACAGGTGTTACAGGTACGGAAGGAACAAAAGGTGCTTCCGGCATTGTTACGGAAGTATGCTGCAGGTCGTCTTTTTCTGTCAGCTTCAGTTCAAATGGCGGACCAGCATCAAAATTTTCTTTTGGGGGAATCACCAGCGCAGCACCTTTTTTGAGGGTATTGCCCCTGCCATTCGACGCAGGTGTTTCTATAAAGAGGGCTGCTTCCTGCGTCTCCGGTTCTTCATCATCTTCAGCCACGGCCATCGATGGCTTTCTTTCGGGCAGTTTGGGCACTTTGAATACTGGGTTGAAACGCCAGATAATATAGGCCAGTCCCACCACCGACAACAAAGCTGCAGTACCTATCCACCCAATGGCCTGAACAAGAAAATCACGGATATAATCGCCAAAAGCACCTCCCCATGGAAAGCCATTGCCATGCATGATAAATGATAAGGTGACGCTGAAAAAAACCAGCCCGGTTACCACATATTTGGCATTGCGCCACACAGAAAACAGTTGCTTTCCCAATAGTAAATTCACCCCTGCTACAAAGAAAAAAGTGCACAACAGGTAAGAGGCAAGACCAAAACCATTATCAAAAAATAAATAAGAAACTACCGCACCAAGATTACCCAGCAGGTTGGAGGCTTTAGCCCCGCCAGGATGGAATAAGAGCCCCAGCCCCTGGTTGAAAACCAGGTCACCGTCTATTTTACGGGTAAATAAATAAGAAGTGAAGGCTACAAAGAGAAAGAATGCAAGCAAAATAAGCACCGCCCCCGTAATCTTGTGGGTGCGTTCGTCTTTTACCAGGGTTTTTATGGGTAAGGTTGATTCTTTTTCTTCCTTCAATTTACCCGCGTCAGTTGCCTGGCCCTTCTTTGATTTTGCCTTGTTTGCCATGGCCGCAAAGATAAGCATATCAGCAAACTAACCGAATAGCTGAATGGTCTCAATTTGAATAACGCTTAAATAAACGACGGAGGCCGGTGGCAGTGAGCAGCACAGTTTTTTTGAATAAAAAATACCGTTCTGCATCATAACTGGTATCAATCTACTGCAAGGGCTGGACAGCAATCTACACCGTGAAACCCTGTGCCGCCCTGTCTCCGCGGTTCAATGGTGC